>CAYMTF010000061.1:0-5242 GCA_964393295.1 uncultured Methanosarcinales archaeon
ATCGTCTTCAGGAATTCCAGCCTCAACTTTACCAACTAAATCTGCTCCAACGTCTGCAGCTTTTGTATAGATTCCACCACCAACTCTGGCAAATAAAGATATTAAAGAAGCTCCAAAACCTAAACCAACTAGGGCCCAAGGATCAGGATAAATACTATACATTATACTTACCGCTAATAAAGCTAAACCAACAACAGCCATACCAGTAACAGCTCCACCTTTGAAAGCTACATCTAATGCTTTTTTAACACCGTCTTTAGCACTTTCTGCTGTTCTAACATTAGCTCTTACTGAAATGTTCATTCCAATATAACCTGATGCAGCTGATAGAATTGCTCCAACTAGAAATCCGATTGCAATAGCTTTATCAAAAAGAATTGCGAGAATTATCGTTATTACAATTGCAAAGATTGAAATTGTTTTATATTGACGAGCCATGTAAGCCATAGCACCTTCTTTAATCGCATTAGCAATTTCCTGCATTTTTTCAGAACCAGCTGGAATTTTGATAATTCCAAAAGCTAAGTATGCAGAATAAAGTAATGCAATTAAACTTAAAATTAATGAATAAATTGTGATTGACATTATTTTTGTTCCCCCTATAAATATTTTTTTAAAACTTGGATTAATATTATTTCAATCCTATTTCTAATCCTATTTTGAGTGTTAGTTTATATATTTTACCCTCATTTTATTATGTTTTAAGAGATAATTTAAGCATTACGCTTCTGAGAAAACTAGTTTTATTCTATTCAATTAATTTCACATATTTTTTTTGTCTAATGATTAGATGAGGACCATATAATCTCCTTTTTAATTCTTGATCTTGTGTGAGAATAATGCAACCCTGTTTAGATAATGTGATCAAGTTGTCATCAACATACACTTGTTCTGGATCTTCCATTAATAATAATTCTTTAGATTTAAGTTTAACTTCAAGAATCATTAATGCTAATTTTGCAGCTTGACGATGTTTAGATTTTTTTGATCCTTGATAAATTTTTTCTAATTCTTTCAAAGTTCCTTCAATAATATAAATTTGATAAGAGAAATCACATGCATCTTTGATCCCTTCAAATAAGTCTATTTTAAATTCTGACATTGAAATTAATACATTTGTATCTATAATTATTTTTTTCATTTTTTTAATAAAATAGTATTATTAATCAATCTTTTTATCTTTTTCATGGTTGTTTATTTTGAAAAAATTAATTAATAAAATTTTTGAAGTTACGAGAACTATTAAAAAGAGGGTTGATGATAAAGCCATTAAACCAAATTCTTCTAAAACCAGTGTTGAATAATAGAGGAAATAAGAAGTTAAATAATTTATTACAGTTACTAATAATAATATGAATATTATCCCAGCAGGTTTTTTGAAAGATTTTTTTATTTTACCCCAGTATCCTTTCCATGATGAGTTTTCAATGAGAGATATACAGATTATAATGAGATAAAACAAGAGGGCCATTAAAAAAAATATGATTTTGGTTAAGACTGAGAAATAAATAAGTTCTATATTAATCAAGGTGGTAATTAATAATATTGTTATTAATGAGAACGGTATTAATATTATTAATATTATTCCAATATATTTTTGATAATAATTATAAATAAATTTAAATTTATCTTTCCAAGATAATTCTTTTTTCCATCCTTTTGAAGATACGAATGTTGATATTAACCAAATTATTGGTTCTAAAAATAAGAAGATAGATATTGACCATAAAAACATCCATAATATGTTTGAGATTAAGTTATCATAAGATGATTTAATTCTATGAGTCTGTAATAAAAAATCTTCAGCTGATTCTTCGGGGTTATTTTCTAAATCTAATGTCTCAAATGGTTCATTCATTGTTTCAAGTTCTTCAAGAATATTTAAATTATAACTAATAACCATATAAGAAAAAAGTATTATTATACTTACCTGTAATGTTAATAATAGGAGATATATACTCTTATTCTTCCCAATATCAGAAAAAGTTTTTTCAACGCTTTTCAAGATTAGATTAAAGCTTTTTTTCATTTAGATTAATAGAATTAATTTTTATTTAAAGATCTTTCTGTTTATAGTTTAATTTTTAGAAATATAAAATAAAAAAAATAAAATAGTTTTCACACAAATACTAAACAAAAGGCGTCGGGTAGATGTTTAAAACTAATTCATCTTTTACTTTTATGGTATAGTCTATAACTTCCGTGCATAATCCCCTCAGGATAAAGACTGCTAATGTTTATTTTTACAGTCCTTCCTTTTTTAGTCTTAAATTCTAAATGACTTAGATTTTTAGACCTAGCCTCTGCAAGCTTTTGTATCAATTCATAGTCTTTCAAAGGAAATGAATCCAGTCCGAGCAAAGTTTTTATTGACATCTTTTCAAAATTGTTTTTCAGATACTTGGTTGTCAAATTAATACCTCTTTGAAAATATTTTAACCTTTATTCCTGGGGTTAAACAGTTTTCTATTAGAAGTACTCTCTAAAAGTTTTTCACGTATCTTTGCAATTCTTCCAAGATGTATTTGCTCTAACAGAATCAAATCATCCATATCTTCTTTTGCGTACATTTTTTAACCACCCCCATGGTTATTTTTTCTACCTAAAGCTATTTCTTATTAATTGACAAAACATTTAAATATAAATACCTTTCCTAAATACTATATATCCAATATTGAGGGGTATATGCTTTTTTTAGAAGGGTGGTATTTGTAGAAAATGTATTTTAAAAAATATAAGTTTTAGTAAATAATCTAAATAAAATGGAATATAGAAAAATAATATCATTTGGAAAAAGTAGTTTTGTGATTTCATTGCCAAAAAATTGGATTAGAAGAAATAACCTTGGTAAAGGAGATTTAGTCTATCTTAATGAAGTTAAAGAAGGTATTGTAGTTCAACCAGAACCAAATTCTGATGATTCAAAATTTAAGGAGATTGTTATAAATGTTGATGGAAAAACAGAAGAGGGATTATCTAGAGAAGTTTGTACGGCATACATTTTAAATCATCGAAAAGTTATCTTCAAGGGTAATGAATTAAAAAGTAAAGTTAAATCAATTCAAACTGTAATTCAAAGTTTAATAGCTTTGGAAATTATGGAACAAACTCCTGATAGTATTGTTGCACAGGATTTTCTTAATATGGATACAATATCTATTCAAGATTTGATAAAAAAAATGGATATTGTTACTAGAACTATGATTAAGGAAACAAAGCTTAATTTTGATGAGGACCATATTTCAACTTTAGATGACCGAGATAAAGATGTAAATAGGCTTTATTTTTTAGTTTATAGGTCAGTATTATATAATCTACAGAATCCAATGAAAGCTTTAAAAAATTTTAATATGACTAGTTTAGACCTTGTTAGGTCAAAATCATTGAGTTTTTATATTGAGGCAATAGCTGATGAATCAAGGAGAACGGCAAGGTATATCAAAAAGATTAAATTAAGTAAAGATAAAATAAAAGAGCATAAAATATTCTTAGAAAAGATTGAGGAATATTATGTTGATACTATTAAAACTGCTTATAACAAAGATATTCAAGGGGCTTTGAAATTATCAGATACTAAGGAAAGATTAGAAAAACATTTATTAAAATTTGAGAGTGATGTAATGAAGGTTGAGTATATGAATAGATATCTATGTAGATTAGAAAGGTGGTTAAGTTTAATACATAATTTGGGGAGAGTTATTTATACATTAGAGTGATTACCATTTAAAGATAGTAAATTAGTCAGAACCTTTATAAAGTTAGTATTGTTTTTTTTAATAATGGCCAATCTAGAGAATTCTTTAATCAAAACTTGGACTCCAACAGAATGGAGAGAAAAAGTTGAGACAGCATTGCTCAATTCTGGATTTGATTTAGATGATTTCACCTTAGGTAGAATATGGCGTAGAAAGAATAGTAATCATTCTCATTCAGCCTATGTTGCTATAAAGGGTGGGAAAAATAAAGATCAATATGGACTTTTTTCTCAGCCTGGCCTTTTTGAACAGAGTTGTCCAGCTTTTGCAAAACGTCATGTCCCAATGTCTCATTCTAATGGATCTCACCATTTATTAAATCAAGATCCGGATAGATTATATGGGAGAGAAATAAGAAACTCAACTTTAATTGATAAGTTGGTACATCCAGTTAAAGAATCAAATAATCCATTTAGTTATGATCTTGTTCCTAAATTATTGGGATGTTCTAGTATTGATAGATTACAAATAGTTCAGAGAGGACTAGGTAAAAGTCACAAAGTAAAAATTGTTAATGCACATAAAACTGGGAAATTTGGAGAACGGGATTGGTTGATTAGTGAGCTGATTAAATATGGAGCTCGTTTTGTTGGTTCTTGTACTGCTAAAAAAAGCGAATTATTGGAAGCGCATAATGATTATTCACTTGAGGCTAAAATGTTTGCAGGGTTAAATGGTGAGATTTTTGAAGAAAGGCTTTTACAATTGGCTTTTAGAGCTAATAAACAGAAGCACAAAAGAAGGAAATATGATTCTAGGGAGATGGATATTTTTCTTAGAAAAAGAGAAAATCTAGATATAACTAAGCGTATTAGGACTTTAAAAGAGTTTTATTCAAATATTGGAACTAGAGAAGTTTTTTGCCATAATGATTATAATGCTACTCATTTATTTGGTAGTAGAAGATCTGATAACCATTTAATTATTGATGTAGAGACAGCAGGTTTAGGTGATTTAACTGAAGATTTGAGTTCTAGTTTAATACTAACACAAATTGGTTTTGATACAATTCTAACAAATAATAAATATTTCCCCACTTTTGTTAATATGTATTTAGCATATGAACATGCTTATGAAAAAGATTTAGAAAGAGTGAATTTTCTTGATGAAAAATTATCTGAGGGTTTAAGTTATTTTTATAATGATTTTGATCATAAGGAGATTGGGATAAATGATCAGATGTATGCTGATGTTGTAATTGGTACTTTAGCAAGGTCATTTAACAAATACGTTCAATTATCAGCAAGAAGGGTTTCTACTGCAGGTAGACGTAAAACTAGTGATTTTATAAATTTAAGCGACTTTACTTTATCTCATCCAGAATTAGAAAAAAGTTCTATGAAAAAAGATGTTGTTTCTTATGTTAAAGAGTTGAATTATTTATTAAAGGATCTCAATTATTTGTAATTATTAATAGTTAGTTTTATAAACTCAACTTTATTTTTCTGATAAGTTTTGTCTGGGTAGCAAAGTTTGGTCAAATGCGC
>CAYMTF010000062.1:0-5089 GCA_964393295.1 uncultured Methanosarcinales archaeon
AAATAAAAGAACACTTACAATGTTAAATAATTTGCTGCCCATAACATTGTTTTGTCACAATAATAAAACAATGTCCAAAACGGTTTGCCATTAGGTTTGATCACCTCTAAAAAACCATTATTTTTTTCAATCATTTTCTGATACTCATCAAGATACAACTCATACAATTTAAGATCATGTTTTTTAACAAATTTTGTCCATAATGGTCCCATATGTGTCCAAGCAGTATTAAATTCATAATTATTCAAAAAAAATTCTTGTGGGATAAACTTAATCTTGTAATTGCCATTTGAATATCTTAATGGTAATGGTTGATCCAATTTTTCATCAGAAATCTTTTTGATTATTCTAGTTATAATCTCATCATCATTAACTATTCCTAAAATTAATGGGAAAACATTTGCATCACCAGCGACATAACTTTTTTTATCTAAATCGTCATAAAAAAAACCTTCTTCCTTATTCCAAAAATTATTTTTAAACAGATTAGAATAATATTGTTTTGTTTTTTTAATATTAACTTCATCTTTATTCCTTAGATGAAAAAATGGATTACTCAGTTTCATCGCAGGATTTTTCTTATTAATCTCAATTATATCATTAATCAACATAATTAACATACAATTATCATAACAAGAACTATTCCTAACTGAAAAATCCTTCATTGATGAAAAATGTTTATCTCTCATGACAAGTTTGGAATCAGTATCAACAACTAAAGTATAAAAACGATTAATTTCTTTATTCAGAAAGCTCAAATAATTGTTATAATCAAATTTTGACAACTTAATACTATGTATTAACCAAGGTAATGAATCAACTGCATAATATGGGAAATCAAAAGGTTTATCTTTTGGAGAGATAGTAGTTGTTACTTGCTTCTTTTTTTGAAAACAATTCAATGCGTATCTGATAGTTTTATGAACTTCCCTTTTATAACCCAATTCTATTAGCGATTTTGTACACCAACCAAAATCTCTAGTCCAAAACTGATTAAAATTTTGCGAAGAAGTTTGAAAATATTTGCCGTTCCAACAATCTTTTACAATTTTATTACAAATCTCTTTAGCATCACCATCAAACTTTTTAGGACTAATTCTTGCTTTCCAACCAGCTAAGAAGATTCTTGTCCCTTCAGTTAAATAGAAATAAAAATTAGTCATAAATTAAAGGTAGAACAATATTTTCTTTAAACTTTTCTATTAAAAAATAGGATCAATATAACATTACAGAATCATCATATTTTTTCCAAGCTAATATTCCGCCTGTAAGATTTTTAACATCATCAAAACCAGATCTTAATAAAAAAGTTGTAGCCATTGCACTTCTTCCACCGCTACGACAATAAACAACAATTTCTTTATTTTTATAACTTTCAAGAATATCTAATTTATCCGCTAATTCAGCTAATGGAATCATTATTGAATATTTTATTTTACCAAATTCTAATTCATCTTCAGATCTAACGTCTAATAAGATTAAATCTTCATTATTTTCTAATTTCTCTTTCAATTGATCAACATTTATTTCTGGAACCATTTTTTAATATGACAAGCATACTCACCTTCAGACTACTTCGATCATCTCATATAGGAGAATACTCATAGGGTTCTTCATTAGGTCTTGAGGCTTGAATTTGAATGTGATTTTATCAATTAAAAGCGAGCCTGGGAGGATTTGAACCCCCGATCTACTGCTCACTCTTCTTTAACGAATAGGAGGCAGTCGCCCGATCCATGCTAGGCCACAGGCTCATATACTTAAGAATAATTTACCCCATTTATTAATGTTTTTAGGAAATATTTTTAAAAATAAATCTGGACGATTTAATCACTTTAAAGGAGTGAATAATGGAAAGATTTAAATGTATACCTCTTTTTCAAATAGATATAAGGTTTTTTAACATTATAAAATTATAAATTAAAAAGATATAAAATAACTTTCTTTTTGGCTTATTTCGATTTGACCTAAATCGAACTTATTTAAATTAGGTCTGGCTGGAGATAACAACCGTGAATTGTTGATGCTTAAAAACAAATAAAATGTTTTTGGCATGTATGAAGATAAAAATCTTCAATAAAATTCTAAAAACTACCACCTAAAATAAATTCGCTTAGGAGGTAGAATAAAATGAATGGTAAAAATGAGATTTATGTATGGGATAACAATGTTAAAAGTGTATGTCCAACAAAATGTGTGACAAAAAATAAATATGAACCTTTTAATCTTGAAGGTGCTAATATGAGATCAATTGTTTATAACGCAATGGATTTTAGAAAAGCAAACTTAATTAGAGCAGATTTAAGTATGAGTATTTTATCTGGATCAAATTTTGAAGAAGCAAATCTTTCTGGTGCTAACCTGAGTTATTCTAGCCCTTATAGAACTAAATTGAATGGAACTAATTTTAAAAAAGCAAATCTTTCAAATACAAATCTTGGACTTGCAGATTTAAGTGGAGCTAATTTGAAACAAGCAAACCTTTGTAAAGCTAAATTTTCTGGAACAATATTAAATGGCGCTAATCTAAAATATGCAGATCTTAGTGGTGCCCATATTGAATCAATCCATGGTGACAATAAATTTCAAACCAAGTTTAATGGTGCTGACCTAAGTTATGCTAATCTATCTGATGCTTATATTGAAAATGCAGATTTTAGTGGTGCAAACCTTTCTCAAGCAAATTTAATTGGTGTGATATTTGAGAATGGGGTGAATTTAAAAGGAACAAATCTTGAAGGGATGATAATTGATGACGGCGAAGGGAATGAATGTATTATTGGATTAAAAAAAGAGAAATAACGAGAAATTTGTTAATTTTCTCTAATAACTATCAAAGATTGAGTTTTTTCTATACATTCGACAGATTGCAATTTATTTAATAAAACTTGATCATATTCTTTTACATCTTTTACTCTCACTGTGGCAATCAAATCTGTACCACCTGAAACAACGTCAACTTTTTCAACGAAATAAAACTTTTTAAGTTCTTTAGATATATCATGTTGAGATTTTTTCTTTTGTTTAAGTAAAGGTAAACTTACAGAGATCAAAATATACACCAAAAGCCCTTTATCAACTTTAGAATGATCGAGATCAATTGTAAATTTTTTTATTATTTTTTCTTTCTTTAATTTTTTAATCCTGTTATGAACAGTAGTAATTGGTAATAACACTTTTTTAGCTATCTTTCTGGTTGTATAATCTCCATGATCTCTCAACACTTCAATGATCTTTTTATCTTTCTCGTCTAGATTGTAACTCATAATGGAACAAATGTTCCAAGAGTATATAAATTTTAGGTATTTTTAGAACATTATCCCAAGATTAATGAAATAGTTTTAATAATAAGTCCACCATTACTATTAACACAAAATAAAAAATAGTTTACAAGAGGTAAAAAAAAATGTGCGGAATAATAGGCTTAATGGAAATACAAGATAAAGAAAAATCAAGAAAAATTGCTTTAGGAATGGCTTCAAAAATTAGACATCGTGGCCCTGATTGGAGTGGGATTTATAGTGATGAGTATTGTGTATTAGCTCATGAAAGACTATCAATTGTGGATGTTGATTCTGGAGCTCAACCATTGTATGATACTAAAACTGGGAGAGTAATGATTGTTAATGGAGAAATTTATGATCATAAAAAGCTTAGAAAGATATTACAAAAAGAACATGACTGGCAAACTAAATCAGATTGCGAAGTACTACTTTACCTTTATGATGAATTTGGGCCACAATTTTTAGATCTAGTAGATGGAATCTTTTCATTTGCTATTTATGATCCAACAACTAAAGAATATTTCATTGCTAGAGACCACATGGGAATTGTACCATTATATATTGGTAAAGATCACCAAGGAACCACCTATATTGCTAGTGAAATGAAAGCAATTGAATCTCATTGTGAAACATTACAAGAGTTTCCACCTGGACATTATTTTCATAGCGAACACAAAGAATTTACTAAATGGTACAAACCAGAATGGGCAGAAACATTACCAACAAAACCAGTATCACAGCAAGACCTTAAAAAAGCACTAGAAACTTCAGTTAGAAAACAATTAATGTGTGATGTACCTTACGGCGTTTTAATCTCAGGTGGATTAGATTCTTCATTAATTGCAGCAATTACTGCTAAATTTGCTAAGAAAAGAGTTGAGAGTGAAGGTCAAGAAGATGCATGGTGGCCTCAGTTACATTCGTTTTGTATTGGATTAGAAGGTTCTCCGGACCTCAAATATGCTAAAGAAGTTGCAAAACACATTGGTAGTGTCCACCATGAATTGAAATTTACAATCCAACAAGGGATTGATGCCTTACGAGATGTGATTTACCACTTAGAGACATATGATGTGACCACCATTAGGGCATCTACTCCAATGTATTTAATGGCTAGAAAGATTAAAAGTTTAGGTATAAAAATGGTTCTATCTGGTGAAGGTGCAGATGAAATATTTGGCGGCTATTTATATTTTCATAAAGCTCCAAATGCAGAAGAATTGCACCAAGAGACTGTAAGAAAATTGATGAAATTGAGTAAATACGATTGTTTGAGAGCAAACAAATCTATGGCTGCTTGGGGAGTAGAAGTGAGAGTACCATTCCTTGGCAAAGATTTCATGGATTATGCAATGAATTTTGATCCAACTGAAAAAATGTGCAGCGGAGATAAACCAGAAAAATATGTATTAAGAAAATCTTTTGAAGGATATATCCCTGATTCAGTATTATGGAGACAGAAAGAACAATTTTCAGATGGAGTTGGCTATAGTTGGATTGATTCTTTAAAATCATTAGCTGAAGAAAAAGTTAGTGATGAAATGATGGGCCTAGTTTCAGAAAGGTTCCCAATCCAACCTCCTTCAACCAAAGAGGCATATTTATATCGAGAAATATTTGATGAATTATTCCCAAGTGAAGCTGCATCCTTAACTGTAGAAGTTGGTCCATCTATTGCTTGTTCATCCCCTACTGCTTATAGGTGGAGCAAAGAATTTGAAAAAATGGCCGATCCTTCTGGTAGAGCTGTTGGAGTACACGATAAAGCAGTTGATTCTGTTTAATTTTTTATTATTTTATTAAAT
>CAYMTF010000063.1:0-5006 GCA_964393295.1 uncultured Methanosarcinales archaeon
CAGAATGAGAACCAACATCATCATTGGTAGGTGTCCAAGTTAAATCAGCAGTACCGTCCCCATTATCAACTAAAAAAGCAGGGTCAAATGTGGTCCCAGCACTATCAAAAGCGTCTTCAACAATTGATAAAGTTAAATCAGCAGAATCATCGTCAACATCACTAGCAGAAACAGCTAAAGTAAATTCAGTATCTTCTGTAGCGGATTGATTAGTGAAACTAGCCAAAACTGGAGCATCATTAATGTTTGATACTACAATATCAAAAGTTTCTGATGCAATTTCACCAGAACCATCAGTTACATTAACAGTTACTTCGTGAGTACCAACATCATCATTAGTAGGAGTCCAATTAAATGTACCTGTATTATCAGAATTATCTACAAAATGTGTTCCTGCATCTAAAGTTGCACTGGTTGTAAAAGTAGATGTGAAATCATCAACAGTTAAAGTGATAGTTAAAGTTTCACCATCAACATCTGAACCAGTAACATCAAAAGTTAATTCAACATCTTCATCAACTGCTTGGTCACCGATTGCAACTAAAGTAGGTGCATCATTAACTTCTGTAACATTAAAAGTAATGTTATAAGTATCATCAGAAGTTTCACCATTATCATCAGTTACAGTAAATGTAAAACTATCATAATCAACGCCATTATCATCAGAGACAGGAGTAAAAACTAAAAGTCCTGCATCAATATCAACTAGAGTAATTGGATCAGCATCACTAACACCTACCCCACTTAATTCAAAAGCACCAACAGATGCAGTTGTTCCAATAGTTATAAAATCTAAAAGGTCACCATCGTCATCTAAAAAGCCAAAATCGCTTGAAGAGAATGTATGATTACCATCTTCTACTATCTCAATAGTATTATTTGCAGCTGTAGGATTTACTGCTGAAACAATACTAATGCTTAACATTGCAATTACCACAAAAATGGTCATAAATTGTTTTATTTTCATTATTTTCACCTATATCAGTTTGTTATAAATTTTTAGTGTAATTTCTATAATATTATGTTTATTATCTGTCTTATTTATAAACTTTTCTGTTTTGGCGCTACTTTGGAGTAGTGACGCTTGTGAGTGGGAGATTATTTGATAATATAACCCCATCAATACAGTCATTAATAAGGTACAATTCTTTTTAAATATGCTTTAGAAAATAATTTACAAAAAACTTGAATCAACACATAAATACTTTAAAATACTTATTTTTAACTTTAAATGAACAATAAAAAGAAAAATAAGAACATCTAAACAATAACTGTTCCGCGATGGATCTTAGCTAAATAATTCAAAATCTTACCATCTTTTAATCTTGCACAAGAAAAAATCTCATTTTGATATGAAATCAGAATAAACCTATTTTCGCCACTATCTTTTTCTAAATCTAAACCATGAAAATATAGCTTTAATTCACCTCTATTTAAATCAATAACATTAGTTAGTTCAGCCCCATCTAATTTTGCATTCATTGAAAGTAGTTGAGTCCCTTCAGTACTCAATCTTATCTCTCCAAATGTTCTTTCTCCCAAATATATCCCAAAACGATCAATTCTTAATTTATCTAAATCTATACTAGAAATTGATTTATTAACAACATAAATCTTCCCTTTTTTATTTTCAAGATAAGCATAATCCTTCGAGAAAGCATAACCAAATTGTTTTATTAAAACTAATTTTAATTTTTTAATCTCCTTACTATTAAGAAAATTTAGTCTTTTATCAGGTTTATCATTTCTCATCTTAGATATAATTATTGATCTTTTTTAATAATGTTTATGTTATCTTTTTTCTTTTAAATAAAAATATCACAAAATATAACAATCTTGGCTCTACAATGACTAAATTTAATGCCAATGGGATTGGATTATCACGAGTAAAACGTCCTAAAACTCTCTTAACTCTTTTAGCTTGAAACAGGCTTAATAATAGGTCCCAATCTTTATCAGTAAATTTTTCTAATATTTTATGTATTTGAAGATGAAGATACAATTTTAATCTAATAAAAAATGATTTTTTTTTATAATTCTCTCCCTTATTGATACAATCCACTAATACCTTTGCAGAACATAATCCCGGTACTAAACCGCCTAATGTGGTAGCCTTTACTTGACCAGCAGAATCACCAACCAGGTAACAATTATTAAATTTTAAAATTTGTTTAGGGCTATATATTGGAATTGTTCCAGCTTGTAAATGAATTATCTTAAAATTATGTTTTTTAATAAAATTATCAAATAAAAATTTAGAATTAGATTTACTAGCTAATCCAACTCTTGCTTGATTATCACTCTCTGGTACAACCCATGCAAACAAGTCTGGACAAACTTTTTCTCCAAAGAACACCTCATACTTAGCACCTTTAAAATCTCCTTCTACGACCGCTTGTATCCCAAAATAGTTCTTTCTTGATATATTAAAAAAACCATAAGATTTCGCCACTTTTGATAATGGACCATCAGATGCAATAACAATATCAGGAGTAACCCTTTTCTCTGTTTTAGATATCAAATCCTTAATTATGAGCTCTGAACCTTCTTTCCTTATAAATGAATGAGACAAAAATATCTTCACACCAGAATCTTTGGCCATATTACCAAAAAATTGATCAAATTTAGTTCGACAAACTAAATATTCTTTTTGTTTTATCTTAACAGAATTATTTTTTGAATTAATGGTTAATTCTTCAAAAGTATTAACTAAAAAAGAAGACATGTCAAAATTAAATTGGTCAAAATCAGGAGTCAATAACCCAGTACATTGTATTGGATTACCAATCTGTGGGTGTTCTTCATAAATCTCAACATGATGACCAGACTTTGATAAAAGGTAAGCAGTATAACAACCAATTGGACCTGCACCAATAATTGCGATTTTCATTTCTAAAAAATAGTTTTAAACTAGTTAAATAACTTATGGAATATTAATTGGATCTATTAAACAAAAAATGATAAAAGAATTATGAGAATATAATCTCAATAAATTTTAAAAAAGAAAAAAAAAGAAAAAAATGGAAGAAGATAAAATATTACTTAGTAATAAGTTTGTTCTTCTTCTTCATCCCGTCTTAATCTTGTGAAACCAATTATTAAACCTACAATCACTAGTAATACTACTAAAATGATTAAAGCTAATTCTAATCCGTTTCTTAAGCTTAAGTCTGAGCTGTTTTCGTTAGCTTCAACATTAGCTGTTAAGGAAATAGTTTCTAAAACTTCACCCTCATTACTAATAACTAAATTAGCAGTTTGAGCACCAACAGCAGCATCTTCAGCAACGTTTACATAAGCGTAAACAACTGAATGACCACCTTCAGCACTTAGAACAACTAAAGCTTCAGATAGGCTTGTTTGAGCCCAATCACCAGCAGTTAATTCTAAAGTGTAGGTTTCGGAATTAGTTCCATCGTTAATTAAGTTTAACATATAAACAGCTTGTTGACCTGCTTTAACGTTTTGAGTTTCTGGACCTACTGCAATCATTAATTTCTCAGAATCAACATCACAATAACTTCCTTCAACAACAGTTAAAGCATAAGATTTACTAACAGTTTCATAGGTGTCATAAGTAACATCTACATCAACTACATAATCTCCAGGAGTAGCACAATCTGGGATACTTAAAAACATCTCTTCAGTTGTTTCATAAGTAACTGAACCAGCATCTGCGTTAATTTCAAATAAATCAACATAATCAGTTGCGCTCACACCTAAAGCATCAATTGATACTTCAACTTTTACATCTTCTTCGTCATTATCTCCAAAGTTTTGTAATAAAACAGTTGTTAATAAAGATCGACCAGCTTCAACTTCACATCCAGGAGAAAATACAACATCTGCTACATTTACTCCGTGTCTGTTAGGTTCAATATGAAGACGTACTACTTCTGACATAGTATCTGAATTTTTATCAGTTACTCTTAACCTTAAAAAATATTCATCTTTATCTAATTGAACAGGTAACTCAATATCTAAACTAACAGATTTACTAGTTCCTGAAGTCATGTCAAATAAAGTTGTTGTATCTTCTAAAGGTTGGTAATCTGAATATTCATAACCACTAATTTCAGCTTCAACCATGATGTCATCAACATCAGCATCTGCTTCCAAACCAATCTTTACTTCGATTGTTGAACCTTCTTCAACTGATATTAAATCGCCATCATCTCCAAAATCAATGTAATCTCCATTGATTTTCACGTAATCCCAACTCAAATCGCTTGTATCAGCAATAACAGCTGAAGATAACAATAAACTTAGTACGGCAAATAAAGCCATTACATTCAATACTTTTTTCATTTTTTTATCTTCCTCCAAAATATGTAATATTTTGATTATTATTTTTCAATTCTTTCAAAAAGTGTAAGCCACTATTTAAACCTTTTGGTTTTTGTGCTACTTTTGAGTAGTTACACCTTGTTTTGAATATGATGTCTCTTGAATAATTAAATTAAAAAAAATTAAATTACTCTCAAAACCCTATGAGTTACGTGGTGATAATCTTCCCCACTCAACATAACTCTTACGTCATAAACTCCAGCCCTTGCATCTTTTGGAACATAAATTCCTACAGACTCACTAGTTTGTTCTCCGGATTCTAAATCAAATCCACCGCTAGTATATTTCAGACCTAATTCATAAATAATTATGGATAATTCTAAATCTTCTAAGCTCTGTTCTCCATCATTATTCATACCTACTGAAAGTTGTACAGTTTCTCCTGCTCTAGCTTCATCTTCACTAAACTGAACATTACTATATTTTACATTCTTAGTTTGTTCACTAACAATGATTACAAATACTTGTTCAGAATCTTTAGTCCCGTCAGTAGCAGTAATAACAACCTCGAATTCGCCCCTTCTATCAGGAGTCCATTCAATTAAATCGTTATCTAATTCCATACCATCTGGGCCGGAAGTTAATTCGAAACTAATACTTTCTCCTTCTGGATCATCAGCAATAACTAAGTAAGTGTATTCAACACCAACTTTACCAGT
>CAYMTF010000064.1:0-4988 GCA_964393295.1 uncultured Methanosarcinales archaeon
TCTAAAGCTTCTTGATAATTATTTTTAATCAGGATACATTCTTTTAATTGTTCAACTAATGATGACATATTATTCTCTTTCTCAATAATTAGGTCTTCAATTTCTGTTGTTGTCAAATTTTGATCATCCAAACCAATAACAGAGAAACTTAAAATTACAAACAAAACAATTAGGATTACATTATTTTTAATGCGCATAATGTTACATTCCTAATAAAGTGTATATAAAGATTGTTTGTTTTAAAAACCATTGTTTAGACTATAATAATTTAATTTATACAAGATAGAACATATAGTTTTCAAAGAGATATGACTGTAGAATAATAAACTATTTAAAGTAAATTACTGCAAAATTGTGAATAATGAATAAACAACGAGGTTTTACGTTAAAAAAGTATATTGCTAAAACAATCTCAAAAGAGTTAATTAGTCTATCAATTTTATTCTTTATCTTATGCATAAGTTTCGCTTCTGCTGATATTCTTGAAGGTGGAATATTTGATTATGAATTAAATTCATTAGAAAATGTTACTGTTGAAATTAAAAATATAGAAACAGGATTATTACAAATCATTGAAAGTAATAATGGAATTTATAGGTTTCAGCTTGAAACTGGTGAATATCAACTTCACGCTTTCAATAATGATTTTTCTACTACTGAGGATTTAATTATAAAAGGTGGTGGCAAACATATTTATGACTTATTTCTTTATCCAAACTGGGAAAAAGAAGATTTGATCTGGGAAAGGATTAATAATTTAGATTCATCAGATTATCAATCTGAAAAATCAACTGAAGATAGTTTTATTTCTAGTTTTTTGAATGAGAATGGTTCTGAGAGAAATTTTTATGACAACCTTTTGTTTATTGTATTAGCATTATTAACATTTTTAATTATTAAAAAACATTTTTCAAAAAATAGAAAAAATATTAGAATAAGTTTTAATAAAAAGAAAAATAAGGATAAGAAAGAAGTTATTCAATCAAAAAGTGAAGTGAACACTCCTGAATCAGTTCTAAACGGTAAACCTATAATTGAAGAAGATTTCATAGATAAAGAAATCTTGAATGAAATTGGATCAGAAGATAAAGTTAATTCTTTAGCTAAAGTAAGTGAAAAAGAATTGGTTATTCCTGCTATGGTTGAACCAGTGAAAAAGAAACGCGGTCGTCCTAAAAAATCTGAAACACCTAAAATAGACAAGGATGAGATCTCAGAAAAACAGGAGGATAACCCTAAATATATTGAACAAATGATTAGGATTATTAGAGCAAATGGTGGGAAAATAACTCAAAATAAATTGATTAGTGAGATGTCACATATTTCTGAAGAAAAGGTTAAAGCAGTCCTTAACGGTTTAGAATTTCAGGAACAAGTTATAACCTCAAAAAGAGGAAAAGGGAAAAATATTTCTTTGAAATAATTCCCCCTAAAAAGGTTAAGTTCAGTTTCGCCCCCTGTATTATTGAACTTTAAGATGACTTGCTGTTCCATTATTTCTATCAAATGTCCATAGACGAGACTAACCCTTAATCACTCAACTTTCATTTAAGTTGTCCTTTGTTGAGGTATCGTGATCCATGCTTTGCAAGTGGGCGAGGGAGCCACCTTAGAGTTCAGAGTTTCTATGATCTTTTTATAAATGTTTGTTTTTGTAAGGTATTATTTATGTAAAATTATTAAAGGTCCATATTGTGGTTTATTTTATCATGTGATAAGTCATAAAGAATGGGACAAAGAAGGTAATTTGATCACAGAAAAAAATAATGTTTATCTTTTACTTTAATTGGTTCAATGAGGTTTTTTTAGATGTTTTATAATCGAAAAATTGGAAGGGTAGGTAATAATTTTGAGAAAAAGGTTTATAACCTCTAAAATATTACTTAGGTGAAAAGGGGTTATATTAAATGGTTAAAAGAAAATCTAAAGGTAGTCTGTTAGGACGTTCTTCTAGCAGTTCTAAAGATAAAACTGGTTTATATTTGGTTAGTATAGTAACAATTGTTGCTATCGTGGCATTATTTCTAATGATGAAAGGTGATTCTCAAACTTCCTCTGAGGAAGTAATGGTTGCAGATGAAGGGAGCAATTTTGCTGGTCAAGCTGGTTGGTGGGCGGACGGTATTGATGATGGAAAAGATGTTAGAAAAATTGAAATTTTATCTCCCAATGGTTGTATCATGGATGAAGATAACCCAACACAATGTATTGACAAATGTAACCCTAATCAATACTGTAGCGTTAACAGATACTTTTACAACCCTGATGATGATGAGGATGGTACAACTTTTGAGGAGGAGTATGGTTTCTATTCCTGTAGTTGTGTAGATTATGATTTTGATATAGGAGTAGACACAAACATTGATATAAAAGATGTGTCTTCAAAAACAGGAATTTATAAAGAGAAAAATGAGAATAAAGGATTATGCAATGAAGAGGAATCCTCTGAATACTCTTTAGAATTACAAGAACTGGTGGAGGTATGTTTAGAAGAGGGGTATTATAGTTCAACTACAAATCAATGGGATTATACTCCAACTTATGAAGAATGTTTAGAATGGGCCATTAGTCAAGTAAATGGAGCTTCTAACGAGTTTTGTAGGGGATTGTGCTTATGGTATCTAGGGAATGGTGACCAAGATGGTTATGATCAATGTATGGTTACCTGTGAGAGATAAAAATTAATTATTTCTATTTTTAATATTTCTAAATGAATAAGTTTTTAAACCAATTATTCTTCTCAGCCAGTATGAAGTACCCAAATTACCAAGCAGCAGAAATTGAAAAAGAAATCTTAGACTTTTGGCATAATAAAAAAATTGTTGAAAAACTAAGAGAACGAAATAAAAAAGGAAAAAAATTCTACTTTCTGCAAGGACCACCTTACACTTCTGGAGCGATCCATTTAGGTCATGCTTGGAATATGGCTTTAAAGGATATTGTCTTAAGATACAAACGTATGAATGGCCTAAAAGTTTGGGACAGAATGGGTTACGATATGCATGGGTTACCTACAAGTCAAAAAACAATGGCTAAACTTGGTTTGAAAAACAAAGATGATATCGAAAAATTCGGGTTAGGAAAATTCACTAAAGAGTGTGCAAAATTTTGTATTGAAAAAATGCAACAGATGGATAAAGATTTTATCCGGTTAGGAGCGACATTAGATTTTACAGATTCATACCAACCAATCCAACAAAAATTTATGGAATCTGAATGGTGGTTGATTAAACAAGCATACGAGAAAGGAAGATTATACCAAGGTCTTAGGACAATGCATTGGGATTTTGCAACACAAACTGGAGTTGCTAAACATGAACTGGAATATAAATCAATAAAAGATATCTCTATCTATGTTAAATTTAGGTCTGCTGACGATCCAAATAAATTTTTCTTAGTTTGGACTACGACACCATGGACAATTCCATTGAATTTAGCTATTATGACTAATCCTAAGATGGATTATTTAGAAATAAAAGTTTGTGAAGAAACCTGGGTAGTTGCAGAAGAGTTACTAGACTCTGTCATTGAGAAGGCTAAATTAACTAAAAATGATTATACAATTATTAAAAAGGTTAAAGGGAAAAAGTTAGAAGGATTAAGGTATGAACACCCTTTAGGCATTAAAAAACATCTCCCTGAAGAATTGCAAGATAATCCAAAATTGTTTACAATCTTAACAAGTGACCAGCATGTTGATGCATCTGCTGGTACTGGGTTAGTTCATTGTGCACCAGGATGTGGTCCGGAAGATTATGAGGTTGGACACAAAAATGGGATACCTCCCTTCAATTGTGTTAATGAGGAGGGTAAGTTTGAAGATTTTGGTCCATTCACGGATCTTAGAGCTAAACTTGATGATGTTGAATTTATTAAAGCTATTCATTCTGCTGGCGCATTAGTTGCAAAAGAGAAATATGTTCACGATTATCCTCATGGTGAAAGGAGTGACCAACCAGTAATTTTTAGGACAACAAAACAATGGTTCTTCAAAGTAGAAGACTTAAAAGATAAAATGTTGGCTGCTAATAAAAAGATAGATTGGAATCCAGCATCTGCGAAGAACGCATTTAATTCATGGTTAGAAAATTTAAGAGATAATTCTATCACTAAACAAAGGTATTGGGGAACTCCAGTTCCAATTTGGCAATATACTGATAAGAATGGTAAAGAAGAACATATTGTGATAGGGAGTGTTGCAGAATTAGAAAAGTTGTCTGGTCAAAAAGTAACTGATATGCATATCCCAAAGATTGATGAGATTACAATTAAAAAAGGTAAAAAAATATTTAAGAGAATCCCGGACGTGTTAGATGTTTGGATTGATGCTGGTACAACTTCTTGGAATTGTTTAAATTATCCACAAGAGAAAGCATCTTTCAAAGAAATGTTTCCTGCAGATTTTATTTGCGAAGGAAAAGACCAGATTAGAGGTTGGTTCAATTTATTAATGGTTTCATCATTTTTAGCATTAGGTAAACCTTCTTTTAAATCTGTTTACATGAACGGTTTTGTAACAGATGTCGATGGTGTTAAAATGAGTAAGTCATTAGGTAATATTATCTCCCCTTATGAATTAATTGATAAACATTCTGCAGATGTGTTAAGATATTATTTATGTCAAAATAATGCTGGGCAAGATTTAAATTTTAGTTGGGATGAAGCACAAGTAAAGGCGAGAAATATTACAATATTTTGGAATGTCCATAAATTGTTAATTAATCTGGTTAAAGATAATAATATATCTGTTAAAGAATTAATAGATAAAAAAGAAATTAATAAGTTAAATAAAATTGAAAGGCCAGAAGAGAAATATATCTTGTCAAGATTAAATTCTACAATTAAAACTGTTACTGAATTAATGGAATCATATAAGTTGGATGAGATTATAACTCCAATAGAGGATTTAATGTTAGAACTTAGTAGGACCTATATTCAAATAATAAGAGATAAATGTTTATTAGGATCTGATGATGAGAAAAAGTAGT
>CAYMTF010000065.1:0-4983 GCA_964393295.1 uncultured Methanosarcinales archaeon
CAATTTCTCTATCAAATCTCCCTGGTCTTCTTAATGCAGGATCTAATGAATTTGGCCTATTAGTAGCTGCAATAACTATAACCTTCCCTCTTACATTTAATCCGTCTAAATTTTTTAATAATTCTGAAACAGGGGTGTTAAGAAACTCATTAGTACCACGATCTTGTCTTTTGAATGCGATAGAATCAAGTTCATCAATAAAAAGTATTGTCGGAGCATTATCTTTTGCTTCATCAAATATTTTGCTCATCATTTTTTCTGTTGCACCAGGTATCCCTGAAATAATCTCACTAGCTTTAAGTTCCATGAAATGGACTCCAGATTCTGAAGCTACAGCTTTCGCTAACAAAGTTTTTCCTGTGCCTGGTGGTCCAAACAGCAATACACCTTTAGGAGCATCTATCCCTAACTTATCAAATAATTCTGGATGATGTAAAGGTAATTCGATCATCTCTCTAACTTTTTTTATCTCTTCGCCTAAACCACCAATATCCTCATAATTAACCCCTAAATTAACATCTTCTTCTTTAATTTCTACTGATCTTGAGTTAAAAATAACTTCGGTTTCTTTCCCTATAACTAATGCCTTATTTTTAGGTTCACAATTAACAACCATAAATTTTAGATCTCCTAATCCGAATCCAGAAAATCTCTCCTCCATTGCAGAAAATATGTCTCCAACTTTCTGACTCATCTCTGGTGCAAATTTTCTTTTCAAATTACTGTGACCCAAAGAAACCAAATCACCCTTGATAACTGCTTTCCCAAGTAAACCTAATTTTAATAAATGTGGAGAAGCTTTTACTATAACCTTGCTGTTTGTTGGCGCTATTGTAACTTCTTTAGCTATCTCTGATTCAATTTTATTGATTGTAACAACCTCTCCTACTGTGCTCCTAGAATTACTCCTGGTATTACCATCCATCCTGATAATGTTCAACCCTATATCTCCTGGATAAGCCCTGTCTGCTACAGCAACAGTTTTTCTTTCTCCCGTTATCTCAACAACTTCGCCAGGACTAATTTTAATATCTCTTAAATAATTAGAATCAATCTTTACAATGCCCCTATTAACATCATCCTGAACTGCTTCCATAACTTTTAATTTAATCTCTTTTTTTGTCTCTTCCATCTTTAAGGATTAGATTTTTCAAAATATTTTTAGAATCACTTCATTATTCTTTTAATTGATAAAATAATTGTTTTTAAATCTAATCAACCCTCACAAATAATGAGGATTTTTTAACTATTTAAACATTGTGTAGATATGATAGTTTTAATAAGAGATAAATGATAAATAAAAATAAAATTATGCCTCTTTAGGCTTAGCTTGAGGTTTTTTTACCTTTGGTAATGGAAGTGGACTTGGTAAGCCAACCTCTTCACTAATCTTAATAGCTTGGATATTCCCTTTATGTAATGCTGCGTTTACAATCCCTTCCATTACATTCATTGGAACCTTTTTATTGTTTTCCCAACCTTCTTTGATACTTTTAACTTCTGCTTCTTCACCAGTATAAAACACTTGTCCTTCAACATTAATAGAACCTAAACCTGGTTCATATTTACAGTCAAAAGTAAAAGTAAATTTTAATCCTGCTTTACCGGGGATATTAAATTGTAAATCCTCAATATCTTTAATAGAAACATTATTATTAATCTTAATTTGTCGGCCTTTAGCACCCAACATTCTTTCTGCACTAACTTTGTGTAAATTTATTTTTACAATTGTCATTTTTTAAACACCCCATCAAATGATTCGATTTAAGCAAATTTGCTCATTATTACTTAGTTATTAAGAAGTTTTAAAACACTTCTCAACTAATGTAATTAATGGATCTCTTGTTTATCTTTTATAAACTTTACCATTAAGGATTAGTTGAATTGCTTAGTTATCTTTTAAGCTTTCTTCTCTTTTTCTTAGCAATTCTTCCACTATGACTCAATTCTGAGCTTAAAAATCCAGAGATATAATAACTAGGATGATAAATAAGGTATGCAACAACTTCCTTAAGTGCAAATGCATCTTTATATTCTAATACTGCTTGGATTTGTTCTTTATTAAAATTAAATTTAGAAAATAACCTTTTACAATATCCAGTTTCAGATCTTTTTATCTTCTCAAATTTTTCAAATTCATGATGTAACCTAGCATCATATTTCCAGATAACACCTTGGAATAATTTCATAGGATGTAATTCCTGTTCATCAATATCAGTAACTGTAAATATCCCTAATTTCGCCAATTCGAACTTTTTGAAAGCTAATTGTAAGATATATTTTACTTCTATTAATTCTTTCATATTAGAACTGGCACATACTTTCAAAAATGCATCATAAGTAGCTTTTGCACATTTATTAAACAACTTCTCAGTAGGAGAATATAATTTGTTTGAAAAAACATCAGTCCCATATTTATTTAATAGAAATTTTTTCCCATTATTCATTATGAATAAATTCTTAAAACATTGGTATAATTTGCCCTCCTCAGGGTAACAATCAATACTCAAAATGTTGTGAGTTCTATCTGCTAATTTTATCTGGATAGCTCTTTCTAAAAATCTCTCATCTTTACAATTGTATATATCAGAGATGGATTTGTAATAGAAATGCCGTTTATGTCTTGTTAATAATCTAATCGCGCCCATTACTATTAAAGCATTTTCCAAAGATAAGTCATTCTCTTTACAACAATTAACTAAATCTTCATTTAATCGCTTTGCAACTTCTAGTTCATATCTATCAAGAATTTTTATCCCTTTTTTATCCTCTTTAAGGTTATTTTCTTTTTTATAAATATCTACTATTTCCTCGATATAATCATGTAGTATTCCAATACAATATGTTAGCTCATCTTCTATTCTTGCTTTTTTTAATGCATAAAGAATGTTTATTGGATGTAAGAATGAATTTTCTCCATTTTTTCTTAATGGAATCTGTTTGTAAAGTTTTTTACTAATTTTATAAGAATAATTGAATAATGGATAAAGGTGGTTATCTTTTGGAATAAAAAAATCTGGTTTTTTAATAGTATTGATTGGTAAACTATGACATAGAATATTAAATATTTCCTGTTCTGGATTTCTTTTTTTCGACATTATTATTTAAAAAAATAAAGCTGTCATCTTGGTAAGTTTCTAATTCTTTTAAATCTTGTGTTTATTTGAAAAAAATCAGTCTTATTTTTCTTTATAATTAAATATTCTACAGAAATTTTCCCACAACTGTTTGTGTGTTTCTTCTAATGTTAAATCTTTAACTTTTGCAATCATTTTTACAGATTCAATAATGTTTGCTGGTTCATTATATCCTTCTGGGTGTGGAGAAAGGTATGGACTATCTGTTTCAGTCAATAATTGGTTCATTGGAACTATTTCAACTAATGTTTGAAAATGTTGTAACTTTTTAATAACTGCCGGGACAGAAAAATTATATCCTAGGTCAGCAGCTCTTTTAATATACTTCTTTTTCCCACCAAAACAATGATTAATAACAGGGATCTCATTATTTGGCAACTCATTTTCTAATAAATCAATACATTCTAACTCTGCTTTTCTTGAATGGATCACTATAGGTTTGTTTACTCTTTTTGCAAATTGTATTATCTTTCTGAAATTGTCTTGTTGTTGTTTTAATGTATCTTCCTTTTTTGCCCAATGGAAATCCATTCCGATTTCCCCTATAGAAATTACTTTGTCAAGATTTTGTTCAATAAATTCTAATTCTTCATCAATATCAAACTTATCCTTTTTTCTCCCAAAACCGATGTCATCTGCTTCTAATCCAAGTAGGTCTATTGGGTATAATCCTAAACTGGCTTTAATCTGTGGATATTTTTTGCAGAGTTCTAAAACTTCCCTATTTGATTTTGGATTAACACCTGAACAAACAATTATCTTAACATTGTTATCTTTTGCATTTTTAAGACATTGTTCGAGTTTATCACTATAATAATCGTGTGTAAGGTGACAATGTACATCTACTAGTTTCATATTTGTTTAGAATTGAAGAGTGTTTAAATTTGTTTCGGGATTTATTAGAAAAAATTTTCTTTTTTTGAAAAATTTAATAAATAAGATGTCAAACAGATTAAAAAATGGAAAAGATTATTTTAGTAGATTTTGCTGGAACTTTGATTAAAAAAGAGATTATTGAAGAAGCAAACAGATTTAGATCTTTAGTTCTAGAGAGGTCTTTGCCTTCTCAAGAAGAACACGCTAATTCAGAGAAATTGTATAAAGTCAATAGAGAATTTGTTGAAGAATTAACAGGGTTAGGTTCTGCATCTAGTATTAAATACCGTAAAAATGATTTAGATTTCATGACTTTAACTGGTGAAAATATCCAAAACCAAATTTCTACCAATTTGTTTCAAATTGGCATGTATATGTCTGCTAAAAGATATGGTGTAGATATATTCCCAGAAGGTTTAGTTAATGAATTACAAAGAATTCAAAACTCAGGTTACAAGTTAGCAATAATTTCTGGAGTTAGAACAGACATTATATCTGGAATGCTAAATATCTCTGGTTCTGAATTAAAATTTGATTACATCTATGGTCAACCTCCTATTCTTGGTGTTAAAAGTCAAGATAAAGATGTTGAAGATTTAATGTCAAAAGGGAAAGTTGAATATTCTATAGGAGACAAACTTAGTGATTTAGAACGAGGTAAAGAATCTGGTTTCAAATCAATCTTTGTTAAATGGGGTCATCCTAGTGGTGGTGAAGAAGAGTTCGCA
This sequence comes from uncultured Methanosarcinales archaeon, assembly GCA_964393295.1. GTDB lineage: Archaea > Nanobdellota > Nanobdellia > Woesearchaeales > GW2011-AR9 > CAYFJV01. The sequence continues at coordinate 4,742 of CAYMTF010000065.1, forward strand.
GATTATTCAATCGAAAAAGCTGAAGAATTGGAAAAAATTATTTTTTAATTTGCATAATATAGTCATATTCAAATTTTTCTATTGGGAAAACTTCTCCTATTTTACTAATCTTATCCAACAAGTCTTTGATTGATCTAACTTGCATTTCTATCTCTATGGTCTCATTACCAATAGTCCTATTAAAAAGTGTAATGTTTGGATGATTAAGACAAAATTGATAAAGTTTTTTTGTGTTTTCATAA
>CAYMTF010000066.1:0-2587 GCA_964393295.1 uncultured Methanosarcinales archaeon
CATTCTAATTTTAACAGTACACCCAGGCAAATATGGTGCTAAATTTCTTAAAAGTCCATTGAAAAAAATTGAAAAGATTAAAAGAATAAATCAAGATATTAAAATTATTGTTGATGGTGGAATGAATCCAAAAAACATCAAATTTGCTTCTAAAGCTAATGCAGATTTTTTTGTGTCTGGATCATATGTCACTAAATCTGATAACCCTAAAAAAAATATAAAAATTTTAGAAAAAAAATTAAATTAATATTGATAATTACTTGAAAAAATATCCTGATCAACAATGATATCTGGGTCAACATTAATAACGGTTGGATTTTTAAAAGTATAAGTATCAACATTCATCCCATCTGTTACTGTCCTTTCAATTCTGATATCACTTGTATCATAACAATTCTCAGGATTGCAAGGTTTGTAACCATTGATCTCTAACGGTTCTTCAAAAATAACTTCTTCAATTGCAGGTAATTGAACCTCATAAGATTTATTATCTTCATTTGTTGCAACACCTGCTGCAATACTAGCCCCACTTAATAAAGCTGCTAATGTAATATATTTCATTTTTTGTCCTCCATAAATTCCCACTATCTGTGAGCAGAACATTTTTGAGCAATTCTTTTTTAAATATTTCTAAACAGGTCTGCCTTATTGGCAGAAATAGTTCTTTTTGACACTTTTGTGCCTTTTTGTCCCGGTCTTGAGGAGATTGTGAGGGAAGAAATTAGTCCCCAATCTTAAACATACCAACTAACAATGATTATTATAGAATAAATCACAAAAGCTATAAAAAAATATTCCGGTTTCCCTTTTTTTCCAAAAGGGACATGATGCCTAGTTATACTGAACATCATTATTCCAATTATAAAACCTAAAATTGAATAAAAGAACCAAGCAGGGATATGGTCATAAATAAATATTGTTGAGATAACACCAATTAAACATGCACTTGAATTTAATATAGAATCTACTAATGAAATGTGTGGTTCAGTAGTTAAACTATTTATTAAAGTAAAAGACAAGATTGGGATGAAAAATAACAAACCATCAACAAGGTGTCCTTTCAATAGATAAATCATTAAAACTCCAACAATTAAATGATAAAAAAATGAAAAAATGTTCTCTTCTAAACTTAATAATCTCTTCAAATCTTGTTTCAAATGATGATGTTGATAAATATTTTTTTCTATGAGATGATGAGTTATAAAACCAAAAAGTACAGATAAAAAGATCAATTGATCTATTTCTAAAGCGCCAGCAGTAAACCTTGGAAATAGTTCAAGGATTAAATAAGTCACAGAAATTCCTGCAGAAAAAGAGATTAATTTATTTCGAACATTTTTCTTTTTGAATATAAATTGATTACCAAAATGATAAGCTAATGCTAGAATAAGAGCAAAAATGATAGCTAGGATCTCACTAGTCATAAATTAAAAACAAAGAGTTTTAGTTTAATAGTCTTTCTATTTTAATTAAAATTTATATAGTCAAAAACATTTATCAATTTGTAATGGGAGGATTTAAGATGAAAAATAGAATAATTATTAGTTTTTTAGTTGTGGTTACACTTTTGTTAGTTTCTTGTAGTGGGAATGAACAAATGATTGATAGTGAACAAGAGGTAAAAGTAAATGTTGATACTTCAATGGAGAATGCACCCCCAAAAACTGGCGTAGATATAGTGACCAAAGAAGAACTTGAACAAGAAGTGATAGAAAAAGAAGAATCTAATATTGAAACAGAAGATAAAAATATTATTGAAAGTTCTGAAGAAGAGTCTGATATTTTAGATGATGAAGTAATTATTGAAGAAGAAGAAAAAGAACTACAACAAGAACAGCAAACTATAGAAATTAAAACTTCAGGCGTCAAATTCAGCCCAGATGAGATTACCATAAATGCAGGAGACATAGTCAAATTTACAACTGGTAGTAGTCATAATGCTGTGGAAATTGATGAAGATACTTGGAATTCTGGTGGAGGTAATGCTTTAGATGGGGGGTTTGAAGTTGGTTTTGGTAAAACTAAAGAAATTACTTTTGAAACACCTGGAACCTATTACTATGTCTGTCAGCCACATGCTGGTATGGGTATGAAAGGTAAAATTATTGTTGAATAACCTTTTTTTTCTTTTATTCATTAGAAACCAAATTATAATTGCGCACCACAAAGAGAAAGTTTATTAACAAAGAAATATTGTTTTACACTTAGAGATTAAGATGTTCAGAAGAATAAATACTATCAAAGAATTAAGAATAATAGCTAATACAGTTAGAACTGATATAATAACATCTTTACTTGAAGCTAAATCTGGACATTCTGCAGGACCATTAGGTATGACTGAAATATTTACAGCATTATATTTCAACATATTAAATCATAATCCCAGAAAACCAAATTGGGAGGGGAGAGATAGGTTAATCCTTTCTAATGGGCATATCTGTCCGGGATTATATGCTGTGATGGCTAACAGTGGATACTTCCATAAAAAAGAATTGATGACATTAAGAAAATTAGGTTCGAGATTACAAGGTCACCCACACAGATCTGCATTGCCAGGGTTAGAAACCACATCTGGGCCTTTAGGATC
>CAYMTF010000066.1:2607-4955 GCA_964393295.1 uncultured Methanosarcinales archaeon
GTTTTAAGATGGATAAAAAGAAAAACTTAGTGTTCTGTCTCACTGGAGATGGTGAATTAGATGAAGGTAATCATTGGGAAGCGGTAATGTTTGCAAGTAAAAATAAACTTAATAATCTAATTACAATAGTTGATAGAAATTTTATCCAAATTGATGGTAACACCAAAGACATAATGCCATTGACTTCTCTTAAAAAAAAATATGAAGCTTTTAATTGGAATACTGTTGTGATAGATGGGAACAATATGAAAATAGTTCTTGAAACTTTGAAGAAAGCTAAAAAAAATAAAAATAAACCATTAGCAATAATTGCAAAAACTGTACCAGGGAAAGGGGTTAGTTACATGGAGAATGACTATACTTGGCATGGAAAAGCACCTAATGAAAATGAAGCGAAAATTGCATTAAAAGAATTATCATCTGAAAAGAGAAGGTTGCAAAGAAAATGAATAAAAAACTTTCTAAAACAAAATTATCCCTTAAAGGTATTAATAAAAAACTACATCTAGATGTAAATCTTGAAAGGAAAAAATCGCCAACCAGAAGTGGTTTTGGTGAAGGATTATTAGAGGCAGGCAAAAAAAACAAAAAAGTAGTTGCATTGTCAGCAGATTTAAGTGATTCTACAAAAGTCACATTATTTAAAAAAAAATTTCCAGAAAGATTTATTCAAATTGGTGTTGCAGAACAGAATTTAGTAACGGTTGGATCCGGATTCGCAGCAGCAGGGAAAATACCATTCGTGACATCATACGCTGTTTTCTCTCCAGGAAGATGTTGGGAACAAATACGTACTACAATCTGTTATAACGATCAGCCTGTAAAAATTATTGGCTCGCATTCTGGAGTCTCTGTTGGGCCAGATGGCGCTACACATCAGGCATTAGAAGATATTGCACTCACAAGAGTATTACCAAATATGACAGTAATTGTTCCAATGGACCATGAACAAGCAAAAAAAGCAACATTAGCAATTGCTAAAACAAAACATCCTTGTTATCTCAGACTTACAAGAAACAAAAATATTCAATTTACAACTAATAAAACACCATTCAGTATTGGAAAAGCTCAAATCTTAAAGAATGGAACAGACCTTGCTATTATCGGAGCTGGTCCGATTGTTTCTGAAGCTCTAATTGCAGCAGAAGTATTACAAATGAAAGGGATTAATGTCCAAGTAATTAATTGTCACACTATTAAACCATTAGATGTGAAAACAATTGTTAATGCTGCTAAAAAGTGTGGCAAAGTTATGACAGTTGAAGAACATCAAATTGATGGAGGGCTAGGGGGAGCAATTTGTGAAACATTATCTGAAAAATATCCTGTGCCAGTAAAAAGGATTGGTATGAACAATCAATTCGGAGAATCTGGGGATGGAGATGAATTGTTAGAACATTTTGGATTAACTTCTAAAAATATTATAAAAAAAGCATTAAAGTTTGTTAAAATTGGCAAATAGTTTAAAAATGGATGAATAACATACTGTTTTATGGTAAATGAAAATGAACCTGTCGAAGCAGTAGTTAAAAACACTGAAACTTCAACAGATAAATTTGTAGTAGAAAATCCAGATTTAGAATCTAATCTTGAAACTATCACAGTCCCAAAATTGGAAGAAAAACCTGAAGAATTCTTAAAAGTTATTAAACAACAAAAGAATAACAATGGAAGAAGGAAAAAACCAGTAAAATCAATTGTAATGGGTGAAAAAATTCTTACAGAGATTAGTGATGAAGCTAGAGAATTGTATAACCAATCAAGTTTTGGATCAATTTTGGACGATGGTAAAGTTCAACTTACACTATTAGAAGGATTATATTTATTTGAAAAAGGAAAACTTGATCTTCGATCAGAATCTGGCCGAAAAATGTCCCCAGAATCATTCTTAAAAAAAGCTATCAAAAAAGAACCAAACTACTGGGTAAGATATTGTGTCTTTAAGGATATGAGAGATAGGGGATACATTATCAAGACAGCATTAAAATTTGGTGCAGATTTTAGAGTCTATGACAGAGGGATCAAACCTGGTGAAGATCATGCACGATGGATTGTTTATCCAGTTCATGAAGGGAGCACGCTTACATGGTATGAATTTACTGCAAGAAATAGAGTTGCACATAGTACAAAAAAACGTCTTTTAATGGGTATTGTTGATGGAGAAGGTGATGTTACTTATTATGAGATTAAATGGATGAAACCATAATAAATGACAATTGCCCCATAGTCTAGAAAATTATTTAAATCAAAATCTAGTTAAAAGTAGTTATGGGTGTAGATGAAAAGATTCTTAGCTATTTGAAATATACTGGACCAAGTTTATCTATCACTATTTCTAAAAATGTCAA
>CAYMTF010000067.1:0-4948 GCA_964393295.1 uncultured Methanosarcinales archaeon
ATCCGTCATTATGCTGGGAGTAAATTATTAAAGTATTTATTAAAATTGGAGATCAAAGAAGGACGTATTGTTGGGATGAGTGGTCCAGAGGCTAATATTCTTGAAGAAACTTTTGAAAAATTTGAAGCGAGAGCAAAATATCCAGAAAGAGTAAGATTAATAGGGGAATTAGGGATAGGAATAAATCCTGGCGCAGTTCTTATTGGTTTAGCTTTAATGGATGAAAAAGTTGATGGTACTGCCCATATTGGGGTGGGAAGTAATAGTTGGTTTGGTGGTTCTATTAAAACTATTTTTCATGGAGATATGACTTTTAAGAATCCAACTTTTTATATCGATGGCAAGAAGTTAAACATGTGATTTATCTTTCAATAACTTCTTCTGTAACAAAATTAATTATTTTTGAAGGTTTAGCTGTTTTTTCACCATCATAAATCATGAATTCAACCTCGTTTTCAATGTCAGAGTCTAAATTTTCTATTGATGTCATAAATTGTTCACCATGTTTATTAGCAGAAGTTGTAACTATTGGTACTCCTAATTCCTTAACAATATCAGTTATATAATGGTCAGGAATCCTTAACCCAATTGTGTTGTCTTTAGGATTAATGCTTTTACTAACCTCACATTTATTATTTAATTCTATGATAAAAGTATATGGGCCAGGTAATTTAGTCTCAATTTCTTGTTTTTGTTCATTGGTTAATATGCAATTATCAAATATCCACTGTTTTGAAGGTACGATGATTGAGAATGGAGATTTAGGCCTATTTTTGATTAATCTAATCTCTTTAACAGAATCTGTAAGTAATGCATTGCATCCAATCCCATAAATAGTGTCCGTTGGATAAATAAAGACATTACCATTTTTTATTTTATTGAGGATTTCTGTTTTCCTCATTAAAAACTCTCTCCTAGCAAGTATTTCCATCTTTTCGCAAGAAATTGGTCTGTTTAAAAGATTTATGGAATCTAATTTATAATTAAAAAACTCCAGGAAAAGAGGTTTAACCTGGAGAAAGAGGGTGGTTATTTTTGGTGTTAAATCAAATATTTTTGTAATTATAAATTAATTAAATTAAACTTAATTAATTAAAAATATATTCGTCAAGATAATTCTGTTTTACAAAAACTAAGTGTTCTCCAGCTTCTATAATTGATTCTCTTTTTGAATAATAATTAAACCGTTCATATCTCTGTAAAAGAGTAATGATTCTTTTTCTAATGTCTTTATAAGGAGTTTTCATTTCATCCATCCTCCACTTAGTTGGAAATCGAAAATGTCTCCTTGTCGTTCGATAGTACGTCTTGTATTCTCTTTGATTTGTTGTTCAAATAATCTTTTAATTGTTTTTTCACTCATATCTATCATCTCAATCACCTCAAGTTTTGTAATTATATGGTTAGGTATTGTTTCTAACCAATCTAATCATTAAACTGTGTGGGTTGTTTATATAGTCTATCAGTGGTTGTCCAGTGTGTCTAGTGGTTTATAATAGAACTGTTAGTTGTAGAAAATTTTATTGATAGGTTGGTTTTTACACTGGTCAATATAATTGAAATTTAGTGACTAGTGAGACAAATTTGTTGACAGAATTAATAATAATAATTTAAAGATAAATAAACAATTTATTCAACTAATGTTCCACTAAGAGAAGCTTGTTGTCCTGGCCTACTTGTTATTTTGGCTTTACCTAAACTTGTTTCAACTATTGCTCCTTTGGTTAGAATATTTCTTCTAACCATGTGTGGGTTAGCTTCATTTTCAACTACGTTTGTTATAACTGTTTTTTTAATTTCGCCTTTTTTATTAGCAACATTAATTTGGTTACCACTCAAAATCAAATTCTTGTTATTACCACCTAGAACTCTCATAGTTTTAATTTTTTGTTTTTCAGAAAGACGGGTCATGGTCGGATTTCTAGCCAATTCAGTTTTCTTTTTTGAATTAGTATTTTTATATTTACCGCCACTTGCCTTTCTGTTTGCTCTTAATTGTGATCTTGCCATATTTTAAATTTTAGATTGGTCCTTTTTTAAATGTTTCTTTCTTTTGTACCTTTTTAACTCATCTTTTCTTGCAAATGGATTTTTTTAAGGCTGTTTTTCCTTTCCAATCAAGACTATGTTCAAGAACTTCTTCTAGGGTACTCACTGGAATAATTTTAACTTTTGATAGTTTTATTTTATCGATAACAATGTCTTGTAAATTTGTTCTTGGTACAATAATAGTTTTTATTCCGCTATCAATTGCGGCAAGAACTTTATAAGAAACTCCTCCAACCGGTAAAACTTCTCCCCTAACTGATAGAGAACCAGTCATAGCAACAGTTTGTTTAATTGGGATCTCTTTTAATGCTGATATGATTGTAGTAGCTACAGCAATTGAAGCAGAATCTCCTTCAACTCCTTCATATGTCTGTAAAAATTGAACATATATGTCTCTGGTCTCTTTTATGTCTTCACCAAAATATTTTAAAATTATTGCTGAGACGTTCTTAATAGCTTCTTTAGCAATTTCTCCTAGTTTACCAGTAGCAATGATCTCTGATCTTTTCCCACCTATTGTAACCGTAGATTCTATTGGGAGCATAATTCCTGAATGAGCAGAACCTGATCCGATCACAGCTAAACCATTAACTCTTCCAACTTGTGTCCCAGTAGTTTTAATGATCTCATATTCTTTTTTTCGTTCAATGTAACGGTCGGATAATTGTTGTTCTAAAGGTCTCGCAAAAATTCTTGCTTCAATTACATGTTTCTTTAATACAAATTCTTCTTTATTTTCTTTAGCTAGGTCTCCAGCAGCTCTAACTAGTCCACCTAATGCTCTTAATCTAACAGTTAATTTGTTTTTTTGACTGGCCCTCCTTCTTGCTTCTTCAATAATCTCATTGATTCCTGAAACTGAGAATTCAGGTATTTTACCAGCTTCTTTTTTAACTTCTTGGGCAATAAACCTTGCAATTTTAAGTTGGTTATCTTTATTATCTTCCATGGTTTCATTCATGTAAACTTCGTATCCATAACCACGGATTCTACTTCTTAAAGCTGGGTGCATATTTTTGATAGTGTCAAGATTTCCTGCAGCTACCAAAATGAAGTCACATGGTACAGGTTGAGTTCTAACCATTGCTCCAGAAGATCTTTCAGATTGTCCAGTAATTGGAAATTTTTTTTCTTGAATTGCTGATAATAATTCTTGTTGTGTTCTTACGTCTAAAGTGGCAATTTCATCAATAAATAATACTCCCTTGTTAGCTTTGTGGATCATTCCAGCAACTACTCTTTGATTTGCAGGGGTACCTAAACCTCCACTTTGGAGGGGATCATGTAATACATCACCTAATAAAGCACCTGCGTGGGCACCTGTAGCTTCATAAAAGGATCCTTTTTTCTTATCTGATTTGTCAATGATTAGTTTAGGGGTAATCACTTTCATTGCACCACCCATCATCCTAGGCCCCAAATTCATCATCATTGATAATGCAACCATAAACATCATTCCACCAAGAAAAAATGCAGCAAACATGACATCTGATTTGTAATGGTATCTTGCCCACCAAGGTGCAATCATAACAAGAATAGCTAAAAAGAAGTATAAAAATCTGTGATTTTTGAATGCTTCTTTAGAGTCTAATTGAATTTTTCTAACCTCTGTTTTTCCAGTGCCAGCAGGTACAGTTTTAATTAACGGCTCATTCTCATCATCTGGGTTTGGGAAAGAGATCACATCTTTTAATTCTGACCTTGGTAATAGTTCTGATAAAGCTAACCCTAACATTGATTTACCTGTACCAGGTTCACCAATTAAAAGAACGTGACGCCTTTGAGAAGCAGCTTTTCTAATGATTTTTACTGCTGCTTCTTGTCCAATTACTTGGTTGATAATTTTTTCTGGAACTTTAATGTTTTTAGTAGATTTCATATTATTCTAATAATTGTTATTTTTAAAGGGACTCATTTAAATATTTTATGTGTCTATCTTTATTTTTATAACTAAAGAATTAGTTTATTTTTTGATGCTAACAAAAATTTCATCAAAAGCCTTTTTTTGTTTTATAGAAATTTTGTCCTCATTTTCTAAGTGTAGCATTGGAATAAATGTGTACACTTTGTCAACTTTTTTTGCTCTTGGCGGTAATAGTTTACTGAAAGTTAATTCTTTCTTCTTTTCTTTTTTAGAATAATAATTGATTTTGTTATACACTTCTCTAATTAGATCCATAATGTCCATTTTACGTTCTGGCATTACAAATTTAAGTGGTTTTTTCTTTTGTAAAACACGTTTTTTTGTATCCATTGCTCTTTGTAATGCTTCAACAAGGTCATGGATTGACATTTTTCTACTTCTTGGTTGAGGGTTTCTTGGAATAAGTGTATATCTCTGTTTATTTTTTGTTGGTGTTGTGTTATAAAAATCATCTTCCTCTTCATCCCAATCTTCATCTTTTTCCATATCATCAATTAATTGATTAAGTTTAGATATGTCGTGGTCAATAAGGTGAGCAGATTTTATTTTAAGTAATATTGCAGCAGCCAGGAACATTTTACCGGAAAATTTTAAATCTGTCTCTTGTGAATCTTTAACTAATGATATGAAACGTTTTGTTAAAACAGTTAAATCGATGTCCCAAGGGTTCATATTCTCTGATTTAACTAAATCATAAAGAATTGATTTCCAGGTAATATCATCCTGTTCTGTAAGAATTTCATAAATTTTTTCTTGCATACTTATCCAGGGAGAGATTTAGTGTTTTTAATGTTTTCTTTTTAGGTGGAGTATCTAGAACGGTCTTTTAATATAAATGGTGGGCCTGCCCGGACTCGAACCGGGGATCAACGCCTTGTAAGGGCGCTGTCATAGCCACTAGACCACAAGCCCAAACTTTTTTTTGAAAAAGTTTGTTTAAAAATACAAGTATTTTTTGTTTTATCTAATGGAAAT
>CAYMTF010000068.1:0-254 GCA_964393295.1 uncultured Methanosarcinales archaeon
AACTATGATTATTTTTTCAACTTCAGAAATCTCTAAAGCCATTAAGTGTTCTCTTGTTTGAGCTTGGGGACACTTCTCGTTAGCAGCTATTAGCAATAATGCACCATCAACAATTGAAGCACCAGATAACATTGTAGCCATAAGTGACTCGTGTCCAGGTGCATCTACTAAAGAAATTTTTCTTAAAAATTTTGTTTTTTTATTTGATTTAATACTTGTTGATTTAGTAGTATAAAAATCATTTTCTTCATCAT
>CAYMTF010000068.1:264-1164 GCA_964393295.1 uncultured Methanosarcinales archaeon
AATAAACCCAGAAGGAGAAGACGACCTAAGGGGAGCTCTTGAGAATGTGTTTCAGTCCATTTACCAGATATTCTCTCTGTTAGAGTAGTTTTAACATGATCTACATGTCCAACTAATGCAATATTTAATTCAGGTTGAATTTCTTTTTTAGTAGGAGTTTTTTTTTTAATAGTTTTTTTCTTCTCTGTCATCTAAAAATTCAAAAATCTGTTCCTTTATAAAGTTTTGTGGTAGCATATAAGTTTTAAAATATTTAACCAGATATTAGGAAATAATTTAGAGATAATTTTACTTAGAAAATAAACAAGATATAAATTAAAGAATTAATCTTCTTTCTTCTTTAAACGAGTCATATAACCTGCAATAACGTTCCGTAATTTCTTACATGGCACTTTTGCAAATTTTTCAGTCGTTTCTTTATTCTTTTCAAAATCAGTAGAGAAATGATTACCATGTAAAGATAACAATTCTTTGGTTCTCATTTTTATGAATGTAGTCTTAATTCTTCCCATAATTATTCAATTCACTTAATTGTTTTATAAACTTTTCTAAGTATATGGCCTGAGTTATACCAGTTAGTCATTAATCTACTTTAGTATACATTTTAGTAATATTTATATACATATTTAGTCTTCAATACAGTATGGTTATACTTTTTGATTCCTATAATTTACCTGAAGACATTTATAAAGTTGTTTTTGCAACAGAACAGCAAGAGCTAGTTGGTAGAATGTTAATAAATTATATTGTTGAAAACGGTGGTGAAATAACTAAAACACAAATGTCTTTTTTTGCAACAAAACTTCACGAAGGGACAACAATTGAGAAGAAAGGAATAACCCCTTTTAACCGTGATATTAAAATGTCTTATAACAAACGTCAATTTTATGATCGTATCTT
>CAYMTF010000068.1:1174-4358 GCA_964393295.1 uncultured Methanosarcinales archaeon
ATTACGGGTTAAGTTTTAATTAATTTTAAAACAAAAAAAAAACTTATAGGGTTAGTGAAAGGTTTAACAAAGTAATGATCCGTGTAGGTTTATTGTGGCTAAGAGAATTAAATAAACACCAAAAACAATAAAAAAAATTATTCTAAAATTAATTTCTGTCTTAAAAGTTCAGACTTATCTGTTCTCTCCCAAGTAAACTCAGGCTCATTACGTCCAAAATGTCCATAAGCTGCAGTTTTCTGATAAATTGGCCTTAGCAGATCTAGTTGTTGAACTATTGCTTTAGGCCTAAAATCAAATACTTCACGAACCACGTTTGCAATTTTAGAATCTTCAACTTTCCCTGTATTGAATGTGTTTATCAATATACTAACAGGTTTAGATATTCCAATTGCATAAGAAACTTGGATCTGGCATTTATCGGCCAATCCAGAAGCCACAATATTTTTTGCCACATACCGTGCATAATATGATGCTGATCGATCAACTTTACTAGGATCCTTACCAGAAAAAGCCCCGCCACCGTGACTTCCATGCCCACCATAGGTGTCAACAATAATTTTCCTTCCAGTAAGACCAGCATCTCCTACAGGACCACCAATTACAAATTTACCAGTTGGATTAATAAAATATTTAGTATTCTCATCAATCCATTCACCACAGATTGGTTTAATTATCTTTTCAATCATGTCTCTTCTAATAGTTTCTAAACCAATATCTGGGTGATGCTGTGTTGAAATTACTACAGTATCAACTCTTTTTGGTTTGTTATTCTCATACTCAATAGTTACTTGTGATTTTCCATCAGGTCTTAGATACCAAATTTCCCCCCTTTTTCTTGCACTTGCCAACCTTTTTGTTAACTTATGTGCTAAAATAATACTTAATGGCATTAATTCAGGAGTTTCATTAGTTGCATAACCAAACATTAACCCCTGATCTCCAGCACCTTGTTCTAAATCTATTCCTTCACCCTCATTAACTCCTTGGGCAATTTCTTGAGATTGTTCTGATAATGCTACCAAAACACCACAAGTTGATCCTTCAAAACCAAATTCTGGCTTGTTATAACCAATCTCAACAATTGTGTCTCTAGCAATCTTTTGAACATCAACATAAGTACTAGTGGAAACTTCACCAGCGACTACAATAAAACCAGTTTTTGTTAATGTTTCAACTGCCACCCTTGCGTTTGGATCATCTTTAATTATAGCATCTAGAATTGCATCACTAATTTGGTCAGCCATTTTATCTGGATGGCCTTCTGTTACGCTTTCTGATGTAAATAAATATCTTTCTTCCATTTTATTAATTCCTCATTTAAAATAATTTAATTTATTCTGTTTTGATCCTTTAATAAATCATCTTGACAGGAATATTCTTATAAGACTTAAATGCCTTTTTTATGGCAACACCACTAAAAAGTGATAACAAATCAAAAGATTTATAAATAGGCACAATAATAATTACTTTGATATAATTATGGAATCAGAAACATTATACTCACAATTAGAGGAAATTACTATCAAGCAAGCAACAGAGATTGAAGAATTAGTCTCAAAAGTAGGCGGTTTCCCAATAATTGTAACTGAAGAACCAGGATATGCATTTAATGTGGAAGAAGCTAAATTTGTTCCTTTTTCTACAATAACAGAAAGAAATTATAAAAAAAAATTTTCTATAAAGAATAGTTCTGAATTAGGTTCAAATATTGATAAAATGGGTAGTTCTGTTCCAGTTTCATTATCAGATATGTATATCCAAAATGTTTCAACAAACCCTGAAGAAGTAATTAAATTACCACTTGAAGAAGCAATAAGTTATCTTAAAGAAGGTAAACAATTTGAAGAAAAAATTAACTTAATGTTAGATCAACAAAAAGAAACTATTGTTGGCTTTTTAAATCTATTACAATTTAGAAGAGGGAATGAACAACAGGAATTAAAAGATAATATCTGTTTTGAATTACCATTTGATATATACACAGTTTTAGCACAAGAACCATCCTTATTAGGAGTACCTAAAATAAAGAGAAGGAAAGGTAACAAAAACGACCCGACTAATTTAGCTTTAAAATTAACTCAATTTATGGATAAGCATAAAATAGAATTAGAATCAACAGCTATTAATTTTGATGTATTAGAAGACAAAGTTAAAGAAGAAGTTTCTAACCACATTATTGATTATTTAGTTGCTTTTGCTCCAGAAAATGCTTTTGAACAATTAAAAGATAGGTCCACTTTAGCTTACAAATGTAGAATATTAGATTACATTAATAAATTTGGTTCAGTTGAAAATGATTATTCAGAAATTATTGATGGTTTAAATCGTTCTTATTTAGAAACTATAAGCGAACAAAAAAACGAGATTGAAAGAGTAATCTCAGAATCAAAAGATTACAAAAAAGAGAGAGAAAATAATGATAGAGAAGTAAATTTAGAATTTGAATCACAAAAAAACTTAATCTCTGATTATCAAAAATTGATCTCTGAATCAATTGAAGAGGATCAAAAAAGGCCTATGGCTTCATTCAGAAAAAAAATGCTAAATGGATTGGTCGCAGGTTTAATTGGATTTTCTGTAGGTTATTTAACGAATGACTCCTACGGAAATAATGAGGAACAACCTGTTAATTCTGAATTAGTAACATCTGATTCAAATCAAGAAAGAACCTCTGAAGAAATTAGAGATAATTTGATTAATTATCAAAGGGGCCTAAATCCAATTGTAACTGATTTGATAAATGAACAGATAAATCCCGATACCGCTATTCAAATGGTAAACGATCTTAATTCAGATTATCACTTCACAACTATTGAAGATGTTTGTGAATCAAATGAAATGAAAGAAAAATTATACAGAACAATTTGTGAGAATCAATAATAAAAATCAATGAGGAAAATTAAAAATGTCAAAAGAGAATTTATATGAAATCTTAAGCTCAGTAAGAACTGATGTAGGACTTAAAAGAGACCATAACGAAGATAATTTTTTTGTAAGTGATAATAAAAGAATTTACGTTGTTGCAGATGGTATGGGTGGTCATGCGAATGGTGAAGTTGCAAGTGGAGTAATTAAGTCTGTTTCCGAAAAAATTTACTCTGATTTTGAAGAAGGAGATCATAAACTTAATACAAAAAATTCAATTGATTTTTTGCCATATGTAATCAAAAGTTCAATTGAT
>CAYMTF010000068.1:4368-4926 GCA_964393295.1 uncultured Methanosarcinales archaeon
AGGTATGAAGAAGAACAGATCCATAAAGAAACTGGATCAACATTTGTGGGATTAGTTTTAGGTGATGATGCAATGATGCATTATGCTCATGTTGGTGATTCTAGACTTTACCTTTTTCGAAAAGGAGAATTAATCCAATTAACTGAGGATCATTCTATATTAAACTTATATCTTAATAAAGGTGGAGAATTATCTGAGGAGGATAAAGAAAATTTCCCTAACAAAAATATAATTACAAAAGCAATAAGGCCATGTATCGAAGCTGATTATGACCGTAATTCTATTAATGTAAACTCTGGGGATATTTATCTCTTGTGTAGTGATGGTTTAACAGACATGGTTCATGATAATGCAATTGAAGAAATTCTTAAAAGTGGATTTGGTGATAATCCTTGTATCTCAAAAAAAGACCTAGATCAATGTGTAGATAATTTGATAAATTATGCCAATGAAAATGGGGGAGATGATAATATCACAGTATCATTAATAAGTATAAATAATCTGTACAAAGAATTACCTGCACCTTTGGGCCTCCTTGAACCTTCAAAGGTAATAGTA
>CAYMTF010000069.1:0-4886 GCA_964393295.1 uncultured Methanosarcinales archaeon
TTCTCGTTGCATCTTTCGGAAATGATTTCCAATTCTAAATGCTAATAGATCTGCAAAATTTATCAAAGGTATTGATTGATCACCACCATCATGACATTCAATGTTTTGTATAGGGAGATTGAAATCATTCCGTTTCAAATATTCATGTAATAAGTATTTGGTGTCAGAACTAGGAAAAAAAGTATCAATTAATAATACTGTTTTTTGAGGTTGATAATTATTTGATAAAATTATTTACCCAATTCAAGCATGTGAAAATAATTGCCGTGAAAAAATTTGTCCGTGATTAGCTCTAATCCAAGAGAAATTATCTAAACCCTGTTTCATTAAATCTTCTAGTTTAGGGTAGTATAAAGGGTTTTCAATTATCTTTGAATTTTTATCATTCACATAATCCCCCGCTTTTGGTATAAGTATATCACTTTTTTTCACCAAAAATTTATTTTTCGATTCTGCTCCTACAATAACCAAATTAGAACAATCTCCACCAATGGGTGATTCATCTATAGCAAGGTAAGTGAAATCTATTTTGTTTAAATAAACCATTATTTCATCCAATTATTTATGTACTTATTTGTTAAAATTAATTATTAAAAACTTTTGACACATTTAAATCTAATTTCTAAAAATCATCAATAGAAAAACTTATAATCCTCTAAAATTTAATTAATCAAATGCATTCACACAATCACCATTTTCATTGGTGGAAATTTTTTCCAAAAAAAGAAATTAGTAAGATCTATTTAGCAATAGCAATTAGATCTTTTGCATTATCTTTAGTTAGTTTATTTGTCCCAATTTACCTCCATGTAGATTTAGGATTTAGTTTAAGTTCTACTTTAAGCTTTTTTATTTTTTATTCTGTTATATTTGCAATATTCACTCCATTAGCTGCAAAATTTTCATCTAAATTTGGTTTAAAACATAGCATCTTGTTAAGTGTCCCTTTTCAAATAATCTATCTCCTACTTTTGTACAAGTTAGGAACATACAATATCCCTTTAGCTTTAATTGCAACATTCCTTGGGCTATCTATGGCTTTTTTTTGGATGGGCATGCATTTAGAATTTAAACAAACTAGTCATAAAAAGAAATTAGGGGAAGAAGTTGGTAAAGCTCAAGGTATAGCTGTTTTATCAACACTTTCAGGCCCATTAATAGGTGGTTTGATAATAAGTTATTTTAGTTTTAATGTTGCATTTACAGTGTCAGCAATACTGTTATTCTTCTCTGCCTTACCTTTACTTGTATCAGGAGATAAACATGTCCCTTATAAATTCTCAATTAGAAATTTAGTCTCTAAAAAATACCTCTCAGTTTCTTTTTTTTATACCTATCGTGGAGCATGGGTTGTTGCAAGTAGGGTTTTATGGCCATTATTCATTTATCTTTCGTTAAAAAGTTATTTGAGTTTAGGACTATTGGGAACAATCTCTGGGATAATAACTGCTTTATTGATGATTTTTGTTGGGAAAAGAAGTGATAAGATTGGAAAAGATAAAATTATATATTGGGCGGTTCCATTTGAATCTTTCTCATGGTTGATAAGAGGATTATTTTCTACTTTCAATGGTTTTTTAGGTATATCTTTATTCCAATCATTAACTTATGGTGTCTTATCTTCTCCTTTGACAGCAAAAGAATATGAATTAGCTAAAGATAATTCAGTTGAATATTTTATTACTAGGGAGATATATCTTTGTATTGGGAGAATTTTGATTCTGTCTTTTGTACTTCTGACTGGAAGTTTTGTAGCAAGTTTCTGGTTAGTCGGTTTTGGTAGCTTTTTAGCATTATTATTATAATTTGTTATAACTATTTTTGTTATAATCCCTTTTTTAATCATAATTACACGAAACTAATTTAAATCATGAAATAATTCTTATAGTTGGAGATGGTAGATTCAAAATTATTGAGTAAACATGGTTTTAAAGAGGAAGTTGCAGAATTGTTGGATCAAGATTTTTCTAAGACTGGTTTCCCAGAATCTATAAAACGTTATAATTTAGTTTATGAAGCTAGTAAAGTTGGTATGGAAGAACCATATTTCTGGGTGTTAGATATTTTGAAGGGATCTTACCCAAATATTATCAAAGTTGAAGACACTTTTTCTGCTTCTGAGAATTCATCTTTTTTTGGGATGACTCAACAGCGGTTAGGTTTACAACAAGATAAAGTTAGTCAATATTTAGCACAAGTTGGTAGGATGGTAAAAGAGTTGTTCCAAATTGTTAGAGAATTAAGGATCTTGGATGAACGTTTAACCCTTTACAATGGCGCAGAGAAAGAATTAGATAAGGAACAGAGATATAGACATAAAGGGGATGAAGTCACTTTAAAAGGTTCATTCATTGATTTAGTTCAAGGGGGAGGAAAGAGTCCTGCATCAGTTTATGGTTTGGCAACTCAATTAGAGTATGTAACTTTACCTGACCTATTTTTTGATGCTCCACCTTTTAAGAATAAAGAAGAGATGGAAAAACATGTCGAAGGTTTGAAAGAAAATTTTAATGATGCTGTTTTAAGAGTTTTGCTTCGTCAATTAAATAATTTTTTAGTTTGGAGACAGAGTACTCATAAAGAACATAAAAATCGTAAAAATTTCCAATTAAAATATCTCAAACAGCATTATGATGTAATTCAGATGTATATGACTTGGATAAAACCTTACCTTAGAACTGTGAGAAAATTAAGTTTAAAAAGTGCACATCAAGATTCAGCTGAATTAATTTCTTCTTTTGAAGGTAGTATGATGGATGTTGAGATAATAGCTCATGACCCATCAAAAACTCATTGTATATTAGCTACCTTTAATTATCGTACTAAACCGGAACTTGTTTTTCATAATGAATATCAAAAAGGTGGTGCTCACGTTGGTAAGATGGACATGCAAATAAGGGTAATGGATTGGAGTTTGGATGATATTAAGAGATATAAAAAGATGAAAGAAGAAGAGGATTTATTGTTGATTGGAGATGTTTCTGCTTCTGTTCAAACTTCTATGGCAGCCCTTGGTGATGAATTAGCTCATTTTTTAAAAGAAGCAGAAGGTAAATTAGATAATCAAAAAGATAAAAGTGCTAATAAGAAAAAGCAAAAAAAATCTTTAATAAGAAGTTTATTCGGTGATTTTATGGAACCTAGAAGTGAAGAATTAGTTGAAGTTGTTAAAGAGACTAAGAGACAAGGTAACGGTAAGATGCAAGGCCTTGTAGTAGCATGGGCAGTTTATAACAATTTCAAAAAAGCACATAGAATGATCACTTGGTGATTTTTCTTATTCTTATTTTATACCCACAAGTATTTTATAGTTTTTACATTTTTAAACTGTTATGCCTCAAAAGATAATCCCTAAAAATAAGTTAGCCATCCTTAAAGAATTGAAAAAAAAGAAACTTAAAGAAATTGAAGAAGCAGAAAATTTGATTTTTGAGGCAGAAAAAGAATCAGAACTTCATAAAGAAGAATCTGAAATAAAATTTAAAGATTTACAAGAAAAATTAAGGAAGGGTTCTTTCTCTTCGGATGATGATGAGCAGGAGGTTAATTCTGACAAACAAAACGATGATGAAACCGAAGTTGGAGATGAAAATAATTTAGAGCTTATAGTTGATAAAGAAAAAACTGTTTCTCAAAACAATAATTTAACTAATCCTCAGATAAATAGTGATTATAATACTAATGACCAGAATAACATCTTTAATGATTATATATCTGAGTTAAGTGTTCAACCTACAAAAGCGTTGTATCAAGAGATTACTGACATTTATCAAGAATCAAAAGATCGCGGTTATGTTTCTCCTGAAAATTTTCAAAAAATAAACAATTTGACTTATGCAATGAACAAAAAAGTTGACGATGCCAATTCTGGCAAATATACTTTATCTGAGGAAATCAAAAGTTCAATATCTTTTTCAGAACAAATTAAAAAAAAGATGAATGTTATGTATAAACCATAAATATTATCCTTTTAATTCTTATAGATTTTATTAAGAAAATATTAAATACTTATTCAATTTATCTTTTAATGAGATGGTAGAATTTGGAACTGGTTATGTAAATGCTATGGATAGGGAGCATGCTTCTAATCATCATGATCATGGTCACGATCATGGCCATAGTACCGGTGATGTTAATATTTCTGCAGGAGAATTAGGGAGCAGTTTTGGTTTAGGTCCAGTACCAAATATTAATGCAATTTTAAGTAAATTAAGAGCTGGTTCCAAAACTGTAGAATTAGCTTTTATGGGTATGGGTAAAGGTGCTGGCGGGGGTCATACTGCAGGGATGTATGGTAAGAAACAACGTCAAGCTTTACGAGAGGCCGCAGAAGCAAATAGATTAGATTTTACAACTCACACTAGTGTTGGTGTTTTTGGTCTTGCGGGACAAGATCGACAAGGTAATTTTTCTAGAGATTCTAAAATTCAATCTTTACAGGAGATTAAAAGAGCTATAGAATTCGCATCAGATGTAGGTCGGGGTGGACCAGTAGTAGTTCATACTGGCGAATTTAATCGTGCTTTCACTGAAACAGATTGGAATACTACAGGAAAGTATGCAGGAAAATTTGAATCATTCCCAGGAGAAGATGAAAGAGCAAAGTTTTATGTTGTTGATAGAAGAACTGGTGAGACTAAAGCAGTTATTGATAAAGGTAGGTCTGTTACTAAACCATTATGGAAAACTTATGAAGAAGGTGATAATTTTTGGGATAAGAAGGGTGGTGATGAATATAGAGACCGGAATGGTGAGATGGTTAAAAAAGGGGATTTTATTGATGAATGGGGTAATAAAGTCGATAAAGAAAAACGTGTTCCAATTTTTGATCCTGAAACTGGTGGTTTTAAAACTCAACAATTAGATTGGAATGATTTAAAGAAAGA
>CAYMTF010000070.1:0-4816 GCA_964393295.1 uncultured Methanosarcinales archaeon
CAAAATATTAATTTAAATATAAATTATAATCATATAAAGAATAAATTCGCATATAAAAAACTTCTGTAAAATACACCTCCCAGAATTACGACTAACACTTATATCTATTTGAGTTCTACAATTAATTCACGAATTTCTATTGTTTTACTAGGGATTAATTTTAAGGCATTGTTACCCTGAACAATGTCGCTACCAATATCAATTGTTTCAGAAATTTCTTTAGTATCAAAATGAGTTTTATGTCCATTAACAAGAACATAACCTTTCTTAGATGTAGTGTCATCAATAAATTCTAAATTCAATTTGATTGCATTATTCTCACTTTCAATTGCCTGTTGTTGCTCATAATCTAAATTAAAATAATAAGTAGTATAATCTACCTCCTCTAAATTTGAGATCAAATTAACATGAAATAGTTGATATTCCTCATACTCTGTTTTAAAAATAATCTTGTTTTCCCCGTTATACACTAAAGCTGGTGAAAACTCAATAGGGGTCATTTTTAAACCACAATCAGGAATCCCAGAATAAACATTATAGTCATTTATTGAGACATGTAATCTCCCCACAACTTGTTCATTACATTCTGGTTGAAAGTTCAACACTAAATTTTCAAGATTATAATATTCTGTATCAGAGATTATGAATGTATTAGATGCTTCCTGGTTCTCTAAATCTGCAACTCTTCCAACTAATTTCATATTTGTTAATGAAACAAAATTAGATCTCCAAAAAACTAACCCTGGTGAATTCATCTCAAAAACTAACAGATTAGAATTTTCAATTAAGTAATCAGGAATTTGTAATATAGGGGTATCCCCAGTTGTAACTTCTTCATTCATTAATTCTTCGCCATTAAACTTAACAATTAAATTACCTCTTGCATCATTAACAGTAAAACTTAATACTAAAGAATCTGTCTCTTCTAAATCATCAACAATGGCCACTACGTTTGAAGGGGCATCTGAGAATAGCCCATTTTTAGTATAAATAGAATTCTTTTGAGATAAGACCACGCTATCTGATCTTGTATAAATCCTTACTGAGGGTAAACTATGTTGTACTTCATTCAAGGATAAGTATTCTACCCTTCCAGGAGATTCAGACAATAATATCTCTGTGTCAACTACTTCTGAACTTGTACTCACAGAGGAATCTGTTCCATCGGTTAATAATGATTCTCTCTCTTCTGGTGAAACTAATATCACAAAAAGAATCATTGCGGCAGAAATGATCGCCAATAATGTTGCTGCCGCTGCTTGGCCCTTCTTGTTAACCTTAAATTTAAACAACATCTTAATAAAAACAAGTTCTCAATACTATATAAATATTACTCTTCAGAGATACTAATACATCAGGTCAGCATAACAAAATATATAATAGCGATGATTAATATAGTTACTAATTAAAATAAAATGAACATCATAAAATCAGATTTTAAAAAAGGATTTGTAAGAATTAAAATAGATAATCTTGATGATTTATGGTATCTAAGCCATTTAATTGAACAAGGAGATTTGCTTAAAGGTACAACCACAAGAAAGATAAAGATCGGAGATGGTGAAAACACTAAAACTGTTAAGAAAAAAGTCCTCTTAAAAATCAAAGTTGAAAAGATAGAATACATTGTAGAAAATGAAACTTTAAGAGTTAACGGGACAATAATAGATGGGCCAGAAGATTTTCCTAGGGGGAGTTTTCAAAACATCCCTTTAGAAAAAGAAACAGAATTTACATTAGAAAAAAATTTATGGTTAACTTATCAGATTAATAAACTAAAAGAAGCTAGTAAAAAAACATACCATTACTTATTATGTCTATTTGATCGTGAAGAAGTAATCTTTGCTTTATCAAAACCTGTAGGATTTCAAGTATTAAGTACATTTAATAGTGATCTGCCTAAAAAAGGAGATCTGAACAATGCAGGGAGTTCTTATTACAAAGAAATTATAAAAAATTTAGAATTTTATTTCAAAAAAAATAAACCAGAACACATAATTCTTGCTTCTCCCGCATTTTATAAGGAAGACTTGTTTAAACTTATCAAAAATGATAACCTTAAAAAAAACATAACCCTCACTTTATGTTCATCACCTAAAAGACCAGCGTTATATGAGGTTATGAGAAGACCAGAGCTAAAAAATGTTCTCGATAGAAGTCGTTCTAGGATTGAAAATTTACTTGTTGAAGAGTTATTAGCAGAAATTGGAAAAGATCAAAATTTCTCATATGGTCTAAAAGAAGTTTCCGCTGCAATAAATTCTGGAGCAGTTGCAAAATTGATTATAACTGATAATTTCATTCATAAAAAAAGAGAAGATGGAACTTACAACAAATTAGACCAATTATTAACACTTGTTGATAAACTTAAAGGAGAGGTTCACATAATCTCTAGTGATAATGACCCCGGAAAAAAGATGGATGGGATCGGTGGGATTGGAGCGATAACAAGGTATAAAACAAACCCTTAATAGTGATTGCACTTAACCTTTTTAGTCTCAAAAAGTATACTTTATAGTCTGAAAAAGAATTCTAACTTATAACTTAATAACCTTAATGGTGTATTTTAAAAAACCACAACCTTTTAATAGTAGTTTATTTTACTGATAAGACAGTAACAAAAAAAATTACTGAAGGGGTGGGTTTAGATATTTTTGATAAATTACGTCAAACAAACATCTTTCTAAAACACTCTGATTAAAAGACTACACAAAGTATTAAAATATATAAAATTCAAAAAGAGGGATTAAAAGATGATAATTAAAGACGACATGTTGGTGGAATTAAGAAGATATTTTGACCTTAATTTATACGAAGTGAAATTATGGGCTGCATTATTAAGTAGAGGAGTTTCTACAGCGGGTGAATTGTCAGATATTGCTAGTGTTCCAAGAAGTAGAAGTTATGACGTTCTTGAATCTTTAGAAAAAAAAGGATTTGTAGTAATGAAAACTGGAAAACCAATAAAATATATTGCGATCCCTCCAAGTGAAGTTGTTGATAGAGTTAAAAAAAACATGCATATGAATGCACAAGAAAAAATAAAAAGGTTAGATTCCATCAAAGAATCAGAATTATTAACAGAATTAGAAGCTTTACATACTAATGGGATAGAATTAGTTGATCCTTCTGATATGAGTGGTTCGTTAAAAGGAAGACACAATTTATACAATCATTTAGATTTCATGATAAAAAACGCAAAAGAATCTATCAATATAATGACTACTGAAAAAGGGTTTATGAGAAAAGTAGAAGGTTTAAAGAATTCTTTAGAAAATGCAAAGAAGAGAGGTGTCGAAATAAAAATTGCTGCACCATTGAGTAATGCTAGTAAAAGTACCGTTAAAGGATTAAAAAATATTGCTGAAGTAAAACATAACAAACAAATAGATTCCAGATTCGTTAATGTTGATGGAGAAAACTTAGTCTTCATGATGATAAATGATGAGAAAGTTCATCCATATTACGATTTAGGCATCTGGGTTAAAACGCATTATTTTGCTTCGTCAATGGATAAAATGTTTAACCAAGTCTGGGACGGTTTATAACTTAAACAGTAGATTTCTATTTTTTTTTATAATTTATGGGTAATTTTATAAACAAATTATGTTCTTTAAACAACAGATGAATAAAAAAAAAAAATTTGAAAAATTAATATTAAAATTACACCCTTTAGAAAGAAAGGTTCTCCCATACTTAAAAAATAATCAGAAATTAAAAGAGATTACTTCTTCCTCTAAACTTAAAGAAATTGAAGTTATGAGGGCATTACAATGGCTAAATAATAAAAAAACACTAGACATAATTACAAATAAAAAAGAGACAGTTCAATTGGATTCTAATGGGATCAAGTATAAAAAAGAAGGTTTACCCGAGAAAAAATTTCTAGATGTTCTTAATGACGATTTTAAAAGCTTAAATGTAATCACAAAAAAGTCTAAATTATCTAGAGAAGAAGTTAATGCTTGTATAGGCGTATTAAAAAGAAAAGAATTCATCAATACTCAGAAAGGGAAAACTGGGTTAGAAATCAAAATCACCAACCTTGGAAAAGACCAGATTTCTAAAGAAACTCCCGAGGAGATATTCTTAAAACAGACATTCCCATTAGAATTGCAAAAAATAACAGACAAAGAAATTTTTGAAAGCCTTAAAAGAAGAAAAGGGTTATTAAAATTTAATGAAACAAAAGAAGTTTCAATAAACTTGACAAAATTAGGAAAAGAATTACTTGAACAAGATTTTTCAGAGGAAGTGTTCAATAGAGTAACTCCTGGCATGTTAAAAAATAATAATTGGAAAAATAAAAAATTTAGAGCATATGATGTTGAGATTAACGTGCCTAAAAAACCCTGTGGGAAAAAACATTTTGTAAATGAAGCAGTTGATTACATAAGAAGAATATGGTTAGATATGGGTTTCAAAGAAATGGAAGGAGACTATGTTCAATCAGCTTTTTGGGACTTAGATGCCTTATTTGTTCCACAAGATCACCCTGCTAGAGAAATGCAGGATACATTCTACTTAAAAGGAGAATCTAAACTCCCCCAAATATGGGAAAAGGTCAAAAAAGTTCATGAAGATGGAAGTGACACAAATAGTAAAGGGTGGGGTTATAAATTCTCTGAAGAAGAGACTAAAAAGATATTATTAAGAACTCATACAACTGTGCTATCTGCTCAAACAATATCTAAATTAAAAGAGAAAGATTTGCCTGCTAAATTTTTTTCAGTAGGAAAAGTATTTCGTAATGAAGACTTAGATTGGAAACACTTGTTTGAATTTTATCAAGTTGAAGGTATTGTAATAGACCCTA
>CAYMTF010000071.1:0-3637 GCA_964393295.1 uncultured Methanosarcinales archaeon
CACCTAAGTAATATTTTAGAGGTTATAAACCTTTTTCTCAAAAATATAGGGAAGCCCTTGCCGAGAATTGAACTCGGGACCTTTACATTTCTGTGACTTCGTTCGAAATATTCGTAAACGAAAAGTACCAATGTAACGCCATACCGCTAGGCCACAAGGGCAAAACATTATTTCTCGCCTCATATCCTTTTTAAATATTACTATTCCTTCCCTTTATCCGTAGAGTAAGTTTTATAAATGGATTAAATTATCAAAATTTACGTTATGCACCGGTAGTATAATGGCTAGTATCCGGGCCTTCCAAGCCTGTGATCCGGGTTCGAATCCCGGCCGGTGCATTTTTTTCTAAATTAGAAACATTTTTAACCTTAACAATATTCTTCAAATTAACCCAATCAGATTCGAAAGAAGAGGTTTAGCTTAGGAAACCCAGCTGGTTCATTCATTAAGAATGGTAGAACCTGTCTCGAAAGTTCTGATTGGGATCATTTTCTATCATTATGAAGCATAAATATTATAAAGTCGTTTACACTTCCTATTAAATGTTGGTATGAATGCGAAAGCGATCTAATGTCTCTAAGATATTACGGCAAGAGTTTAGCTTAGAAAAACCAGCTGGTTAACTTCGCGTTGTAAAACTCCTTGCTCGCAAGATTCATACCAACTTTTTTCTATTAATCGAAGCTTTTATTAATGATTTTTATATTCTTATGGTTATGTCTAAAAAGAAACCAATTTTAGTTTTTAGTGCTCATTCAGATGATTTTGTCTTTGGAGCTGGAGGCACTATAGCTAACCATTCTAATAAAAATTTGAAAGTTCATTCAGTAGTTTTCTCATATGGTGAAAAATCTCATCCATGGCTCAAAGAAAAAGAAGTTAAAGATATGAGATCTAAAGAAGCTTTTGATGCTGGAAAGGTTTTAGGTACTAGTGTAGAATTTTTTGATTTGAAAGAATTAAATTTCATTAATGATGCTAAGGAAAAAAAAACTAAAGAAAAGTTAATTAAAATTATCAAAAAGATTAAACCATCAAAAATATTTACTCACAGTTCTGAAGATCCACATCCAGATCATCAATCAGTTTACAAACTAACTCTAGAAGCAGTAGAAAGTTTCCCTAAAAAACAACAACCAGAAATTTATGTTTACTCCGTTTGGAACCCTGTAGAATTTCAAACTTCTTATCCCGCTTTATATGTTAATATTAGAAAAACTTTTAATTTGAAAATTAAAGCTTTGAAAAAGTTTCCAAGCCAAAAATTTCATGCAATTTATCCATTAATGTTTATGGTCTTTTTTAGAGCTATTAAAAACGGTTTTAAAATTAGAACTTTATTTGGAGAAAAATTTTATAGAATAAAATAAAAAAGTGAGTATAGATGGAAAAAAAGATTAAGGTGTTGATAGTTGCAGATACTTATCACCCTAAAGTTGATGGTACACTTAAATTTATGGACGAATTTATTAAGCGTTCTCCTAGAGAATTTGAGGTTTCATTATTAGTACCAAATTATAATAATTACAATGATTCTAAAAATAAATGTTTCTTAGATGTTAGTAAGATGATATCATTATCAAATTATGCACCGATAAAATTATCTTTTAAAAATATTAGAAAGATTAAAAATAAAATTAAAGAACATGAATTGGTATTTGTTCAAGGTCCAGCTTTAACAAGTTTTTTAGCAATATATTACGGGAGAAAATATAATAAAAAAGTAGTTACTTACGTTCATGTTATTCTCTGGGAATTATATGAAAAGTTTTTCCCACAATATATGAAGAAGTTTTCATTCAGTATATTCAGGGAAATTACAATCAAATTTTATAATTATTGTGATCTGGTTTTAGTGCCATACCACGATTTAAGAAAACAATTAAAAGAAAAAGACGTATCTTCCCAGATCAAAATTGCTCGTCTTGGAGTAGACATAGATCAGTTTAACGTTATTAAAAAAAAAGAGATTATCAGAGAAAAACTTCACCTTCCTAAAAAAAAGATTATCATTGGTTATGTCGGAAGAGTTTCTGTTGAAAAAAATGTCCATACATTAATGGAAGCTTTTAAAAAATTGCCAAATCAAGAAAAACTAAGATTATTAATTGTTGGGGATGGTGATAAAGAATTAATCTCTGAATTAAAAGATATGAAAAATTGTCATGTGACTGGTTTTGTTGATAATGTTGATGAATATTTACATTCAATGGATATTTTTGTAATGCCAAGTTTAACAGAAACCACATCACTAGCAACTTTAGAAGCAATGTCAACTGGTTTACCAGTTATAGCAACTAAAGTAGGTTTCATGAAAAATTATATTGTTAAAGATTACAATGGGGAATTTTTTCCAAAAGAAAATCCTAATTATTTAACTGTAAAATTACAAAAATTATTAGATAACCCTGAATTAATGGAAAAATTAGGAACAAACGCAAGAAAAACTATGGCATACTCTTTTTCTTGGGAACGATCAATAAATCGTATTAAACGTATCTTGAAAGAAGAATTTTATAACTAAATTAACCTTTTTTAAATACTCTAATTCTTATTAATTAAAAACATATACCTCATATGCGCAATCCTTAAAAACCATAGTAAAAATTTTCGGATAATGGTAGGATTATATCTAGATGAAGAGAAAGAGAATTATACTGGACAAGAGATTTCAAATGAAGATGATGAAAGTTCTTTATTGAAAAGTTTTGAAGAAGAAGAAGATCCAGAAGAATGTGTTGAGTGTGGCAGTGCAATAAGAGATAAAGGTTTCTCTAAAGAATTTAATGAAGAAAAATTAGATTTCTGTTCCAAATTATGCGCTGAAGATTATGAAGAAAGTTCAATTTAATTAGTTCTAATCAGAAAATTCTTTTTTTCTTTTTTCAAAAAATCTAAGATTATCTTGCACACTATTAGCAATATGTTCAAAACTTTTACCCCTATAAATTGCATTCTCATTTACTTTATCAAAAGCTTCTTTCCAATTTAAACCTTCCATCCTCATTAAAACATAATCCGCAGTACTAGGAGCAACAATACCCCTTTGTGGTGTCAAACCATAAATTTTTAATTTTTGATCATGAATTTGTTTAACCATGTATACAGGGAAAGGCAAATCACCATCAGGTATACCTGCCCAAGAAGTAGCTTTAATAGTTTTTTCATGGTCTAATTCATTTTCTACAAATATTGACCTAGGATACTCTTGTAAAGCCAATTTATATTTTTCCACAATCTCAGGAAATAATTTCTGATTAAAATCAATATCCATAATAACATTATGGAAATATTCTGTTGGCCACTTTGAAACAGTACTATGTGCTTTACCATCTGTTTGTGGGATAAGACTATATAATTCTTCAAGATGATAATCCTTAGATTGGATATTAACAAACTCAGGTTTAGACTTTCCTTTATGTGGATCTTCATGCCTTCTCAGATAAGTAATATCAATAAATTTCACCCCACCAAGATCATCTCCTCCTTCTTTTTGATACTTATTAATCACTTCTCTTAATATTCCCAACGCTGTAGTCCCACAATGAGTATTACAAGATACAATTTTTACATTTTTAGAGATATGATTATTGCCCCCTTCAGAGATAATACTACCTGGAACACCTGCAAAATAATT
>CAYMTF010000071.1:3647-4734 GCA_964393295.1 uncultured Methanosarcinales archaeon
ATCAACAATTCTATCTAAACCACCTCCATTAATAGCAAAAGGTATATTATTAGGTTTGTAAATCTCTAAATAGTTCCTATTTTCTCGACCATTAGTAGCATCTATTACAAGATCAATAGTAGAAAAATCTAAATCATCAATACTTGAATTACAGTTAAATCCAGCAGTATCAAGTCTTTTAATTCTTTTTTTAAGATTACTACCCCTAGCAGCATACATTCTCATAGGAGTATTTTTTTGTTGATCATTTCTTTGATAAACTTGTTTTAATTCCTGTGTTTTAATATCATCAGGATCTCCATCATATTTACATAAAGAAACGTTATAGCCTAAACTTGAAATTACTTCTGCGCTTCGATTACCAACTGTGCCAGCTCCCATTATTAAAATATTTTTTTTCATCTTTAAATCATAAATGATAAATCAATTAGTTATAAAAGTTAAATAAAAATGATACTGAATTAAATTACATAAGTATTATATATTAGAAAAAACGTTAAAATAGTTCTTATAATTATAAAATCTTTCTTTTAATCATATAAATAAATGCTGGAGGGATATTAAATAATTCGAAATGAATTTCACTTCTATTTCCAAATATGCTCTCAATTTTTTTACGAGAAAATAAGCTATACTGATATTGAAAAAATAGTCCTTCTTTTCTTAAAACTTTAACACAACTATTAAGGATCTTATCAACCAATTTCTCAGGTAAACTCATCAAAGGCAAAGTTGAAATGATACAATCAACAGAACCATCTTTTAAAATAGAATTAATCTCGTTAGCATTTAGTTGATAATACTTAACATTTTTTTTGGAGATCATATTATCAAAATGTTTTTTTGATTCCTTATCAATTTCAAAGATGTATAATTCAGCATCATCAGTCATCAATTCAACTATCTTTTTTGAAAAAACACCAGTACCAAAACCTAATTGCACTATCTTCTTTGATTTTGAAAAATCAATCTTAGAAATTAACCGGTTAACTAAATATTTAGAACTTGGAGTTACTGTGCCTTTATATTTAAAATGATTAATCTTTTGTTTAATTATATGTCTCATTAGAAATCTCACTAATTACAA
>CAYMTF010000072.1:0-2673 GCA_964393295.1 uncultured Methanosarcinales archaeon
TTGTTAGCCTTCTTATTGTTTTCAATATCTGGAAAATTATATTTTTTTATTCATATATAGATGAGTTTACAGGTTCAACTCTTTTATATATAAAATCAATTTTTGTGGGCTTGAAATCTGATATTGTAATAGCGGCACAGTTATCCATGATTATTTTTATTATTGGTCAATTTCTAATCTCCATATTGTTTAAACCGGAAATACCTAGTAAAAACATGCAATTGACACCTTTCACACCCTCTGAGTAGTAATAATGTTCTAAACCAGAAGCCATTTATAAACATTATGACTATTTGTCACTAATAAGTAAACACTCTAAAAACCTCAAAAACAAGAAGTAATATAAAAAAAAGACCAAAAACACTCAATATGGCAGGATTTGACAAAGAATTAGACAAAGAATTGTTTTCAGAATCAGTAGATTTTGAAAGATCAAAAATCACAGTTGGAGTTTATTCATATAATGAAAACACACCAAAACTTCAAATTGGTAGACAAAGTAAAAAGGCTGATGGAAGTCTAGGTTTTGCAAAATTAGGTAGAATGACTGGTGAAGAAGTTAAAGCAATATTACCTATTATTCAAAAAGCTATGGAACACCTTGAAGCATAATCAAATTTTTATTTTATTTTTTACTTAGAAAAATTCTTCTAAAAATGAAACCAGTAAAACATACAAAATTTAATGAGCAAGGAGTTGATATTAAAACATTACCATTTCTTAACAAAGATAAAGATAAATCACCCCAAGGTCACATTGATGCAGATATTGTCCCATTATTAAAAGCTTTAAACAGAGAATATATTACTACTTCATCATGTTCTGGTAGAATTACTTTGATGAAAGGAGTTAAAAAAGGTGAAGCAATCTGGCTTTACAAAAGTCATTATCATGGTGATTTAGAAGAGATCTACAAAATAACTTCAAAATTAGAAAATAATGAACAATTAAGATTCATTTTCGAACCTTTCATTATCCATGTGAAATGCGAAAATCTGGAACACGCAGAAAAATTGTTAAAAATAATTCTTCAATATGGATTAAAGAAGTCATCATTAATATCTTTCAAAAATAATATTATAGAAATAAATAATTCTGGTAAAATTGAAACAATTATTACAAATCAATTAACTAAAGATTACTTAAAAATTTTAATAGATGAAGCTAATAAACGTCTTCAAAAATGTAAAGAAAATATTAAAATGTTAGAAGATATTTTCAAAAATGATACCTCATCCACAATAACCAAGACCTCTTGAATCAATCCTACATAAAAAACTTGGATCAATATCAGAACAAGTATAATCTTCTCGATCTATAACAAAATTATCTTTACAATAATATTCACGTAAAACTGTACGCGCAGTAACTTCCCCATCTTTATCATATTGAATAGCTTCACCTGCACAATAATCTTCTACAACTTCAAACTGAGCAGGTAAACCAAAATCACCAGAAGTATAACCAGCTATTAATGGATTAGGAATACTTGTACCAGTATTGTTAGATTCACTATCTTGACAAAAAGTTGGCATTTCTTCAATACTAATATTATACTCATCATTAATTGACAGATCTTTTTCATCTTCAACGTTATCATTCCTATCTATAACACATGAACCATCCATACATTGGCAATCCACAATTGTATCAGAATTTTTGTCACCATCACAAGAATATTCTAATAAATCTCCATTAGCCATACAATAATCCTCAGAGCTATAAAAAGTCCCATTGTAATAACCAGAATTTATTCCTTTTAAACTAATATCTAAACCATTGTCAGTCTCGCTACAAGATGAAACATTATTAGAATTATTATCACATGATATTAACAACAAAGAAAATACTAAAACTAAAAGAATAATAGATTTATTAATAAGATTCATAATCCAAAGAAGTATTTAATGATATAAAAATGTTTCTAAAAAATAAAAATTAATCAAATATTTTATCCATATCTTTTCTGTTTAGAGAACGATAATTACCTGGTTTCAAACTACCCAGTTCTAATCTTCCAATCCTTACTCTTTCCAATGATCTTACATGATAACCAACAGCTTTGAACATCCTACGAATTATTCTATTTTTACCCTCATGTATTGTAATATCAACTAATACTGGATCATGAAAATAAATTTTAGCTTTTCTTACTTTACTACCATCTTCCAAAGTAATACCCTTCTCTAATTGGGCAGCATCATGATGACGTAGAGGTTTATCTAATCTAACCGTATAAGTTTTTTTAGTCTCATTTTTAGGATGCATAATTTGATTAGCAAAATCACCATCATTAGTTAATAATAACATACCTGAAGAATTATAATCTAATCTTCCCACAGGGAAGACTCTCTCTTTAACTTTGATATAATCCATCACTGTTTTATATTGGTCATCTTTCATAGCAGTAACACAATATAATGGTTTATGAAACATCAAATATGTTTTCCTTTCTTTGATTACTTTCTTATCATTAACCATAAGCTCATCATCAAAAGAAGCTTTATCACCAATAGTAATCAATTTTCCATTAACTTTAACTTTACCTGCAATAATCAAATCTTCAGCTTTTCTTCTAGAACAATATCCATAGTTACTTAATAGTTTTTGAACTCTGTCCATAATAGAAGAATTTCTTCTAAACAATATAAACTTAACTAAAGAATATATTCT
>CAYMTF010000072.1:2683-4702 GCA_964393295.1 uncultured Methanosarcinales archaeon
CAGCTTTGTCGTTTTTATTCATTTTTGAAATTTTATCTTATTTCTAAATAAAAAAGGCCCATTTTTAATACCTTCGTTTAAAAAAGAATAATATTCAAAGAGAAATATTTATAAGCCATCATGGATAAGTTTAATCAAACATGAAAAAATTATCAAAGGATAAAATATTAAAAATTCTATTTTACTTAAGTATTCTCTCAACAATTGTTTCAAGTTATCTTGTTAAAGGACACTATTCAGAAGGTTCAATATGTGATTTTACTGCTAAAATTTCATGTTCTGTTATTAACACAAGTGTTTATTCAGAATTTATGCATGTCCCTGTAGCAATTTTTGGAGTTCTTTGGTCAATAATATTATTCTTAATGGTTAAAAAATTAAGAACAAATAAACATGATGAAAACAAAAGTTTGTTTGCAGGTTTATTCCTTTGGTCAATTGCAGGTATAATCTCTGTGATATATTTTATTTATGCAGAGATTGTATTAAAAGCATTATGTCCATTTTGTACAGTAATTCATATTATCGCAATCATAACTTTCATTTTAGCATTTAAATTGTATAAAAGAGAACATATCAAATTTCATAAAAGTATGATTAAAGATTTGAAAGGATACATTAAATGGGTTATTGGAACTAGTATTTTCTTATTAATTATTTTTAATATTGGTGCAACTTCAGATACAGACTATAGTAAACTAGCAGACTGTTTGAGCGAGAAAAACGTTGTTATGTATGGTGGAGATAAATGTGGTCATTGTATTGAAAATAAAGAACTGTTTGGCGATGATTTCAAAAAAATAACTTATATTGAATGTAACCCATTTGCAATAAATTCTCAATATGAATTATGTGAAAAGAATATGGTTACTGGAACACCAACATGGATCCAAGAAGATGAAAATGGTACCGAGATTAAAAGAAATGCTGGTTTCATGGATGGTTTAAAATTAAGCGTTTTCTTTAATTGTGAGTAATAATATTATATTGGATATTTAGAACTAAACATTTATATATGTAATAATCAAATTCTACTCAAAATAGTTGCATAATTCAGATTATCGAATTTGTATGGA
Source organism: uncultured Methanosarcinales archaeon (assembly GCA_964393295.1). Taxonomy (GTDB): domain Archaea; phylum Nanobdellota; class Nanobdellia; order Woesearchaeales; family GW2011-AR9; genus CAYFJV01. Next base: position 3,760 of record CAYMTF010000072.1, read on the forward strand.
GGAAAAAATGGAAGGAACAGTTAAGTGGTTTAACAACAAAAAAGGTTACGGATTTGTTTCCGGTGAAGAAGATCAAGAATACTTTGTGCATTACACTGCATTACCACAAGGTTTGAGATTAAGAGAGAATGATATTATAACGTTTGATCCTGTTGATTCAGAAAGAGGAAAACAAGCTCAGAATGTTGCTTTAGCAAAAAAAGCTTCTGAAAGAACAGATTTACCTGAAGAAGGATCTGAATCAGAAGAATCTCCTGTAATTGCAGAACAACCATCTATGGATGAAGAAGAAACTAAGGATTTGCCTGAAGAAGGATCTGAATCTGAAGAATCTCCTGTTATTGAAGAACAGCCTCCAATGGATGAGAAACCTGCTAATCCTGAAGAATAATTTTATTCTTTTTATTTTTTTTAATAATTTCTATAAGTTTATTAAATTACATAAGTTTTAAAAAATAAACTTATTAACAATAGATATTAACAATAAAATGGCAATACTAAAATTTGAAGATACAGAATTAGAAGTTAATGATAATGAGTCAATAAAAGAAAGTTCTAGAGAGATAGGTGTACCTTTTGGGTGTGAGAACGGAATGTGTGGATCATGTATTATTAATATTGAAGAAGGATTAGAAAATTTAAGCGAACAAAATGAAAAAGAAGAAGACCTAGGGTTAGAAGATAATCAACGTCTTGCTTGTCAATGTAGTATCAAAACAGGAACAGTTAAAATTAATTTTTGAAAATGGAAGAAGGACAATTAGCACCAAACTTTTCTTTAAAAGATAAAAACGAAGAATTACATTCGTTATCAAATTTGAAAGATAATTATACAGTAATATTTTTTTATCCGAAAGATAATACACCTGGATGTACAATAGAAACAAAAAGTTTTAATGAAAATCTTGAAAAGTTTAAAGAATTGAAAACAGGAATAATTGGA
>CAYMTF010000073.1:0-4652 GCA_964393295.1 uncultured Methanosarcinales archaeon
GAAATTTTCTCTTTTATACCGGTAACCTCAATAAATTTGCCATAACACTGAGCTGTTACCGCAAAACCACCAGGTACTGGTAAACCCAAATTGAACATTTCACCTAAATTTGCTCCTTTCCCACCAGCGGTAGGGATAGAATCTTTTGTTAAATCTTTAAACCATGCAACGTATGCCATTAAATATCACCCTCTTTAATATGGTGACAAGAAATGAGAGTTTATATATTTTTCTTGTAAGAAGAACAATTAAACAAGATAAATTAATAAGAAAAATAAAAAGATATATTCAAACCAGAATCTCAATAACCATCATCTTCGATATCTGCACCAAAATCGTCAGAATCTTCAACATTAATTTCTTCCAAGACTTCTTCTTTGTTTAGCTCATCAGAACTTATTTGCATAAACCGATTACTCTTTTGAGGTTTTAATGATTCCAACCTTTCAATAACTTTTGCAAATCCTACTTTCGCAAGAACTTTTGTTACTTTTATTTTCACTAATTCCTTCTGTTTTGTTTCCGGGACAAACAAAACAAAACCGTTCACTTTGGCGATCCCATCACCTTTTTCACCAACGGACAATATTTTAACTTCATGAATCTCGCCTTCTTTAACAGGCACTTTTTCAACCATTTATTTAATTTACCTCAAATATTTTATTTGTAGTCTACAAACTTAAAAAAGTTTGTTATACTTCAAACAGATTATTTGTGTACAAAAAACCAAGATTGGTTTTTGATACCTCAAATATTTTGTCAATTTGGCAATAAGACAAATTGTAAGGTAGAAGGATAGAGTTTACTATAAAAAGGTTGCTGAAATTATTGAAAAAAAAATAATTGAAAAAAATAAAAACATATATTATATATCTAATAAGATAAACCCTCAGTAATTTATAAAACCACCTTCTTCAACCATGAATGCGCATTCACCATCAGGTAAATTTGGGGCATCAATCAACTTTGCAACCCTACTACCTTTCTTACCTTTCCGGAGATAAATCCTAAATGTAGATGCATGAGCAACAACATGTCCACCAATTGCTTGAGTCGGATCACCAAAAAACTGATCTGGTTTAGACATAACTTGATTAGTTACAAAAACACATAAGTTATTTGAGCTTGCTAACCTGCCCAATGTATGCATATGCCGGTTCAATTTTTGTTGACGTTCTGCTAAAGTCCCACGACCAATAAATTCTGCCCTGAAATGTGCAGTCAAAGAATCAACAACAACTAATTTTACGTTCATCCCTTGCTCTTTAATTAACGATTCAACTTTCTCCGTTAAAAGCATTTGGTGATCAGAATTATAAGCTCTTGCAACCATGATCCTAGACAATGCGTCCTCAGGATCTAAACCAATTGCATTAGCTAATTGAGTTATTCTTTCTGGACGGAAAGTGTTTTCTGTGTCAATATACACTGCACGATGGGAGGGATCAACCAATAATGTTTGCACCGCTAGGATATGGGCAACCTGAGTTTTTCCTGAACCGAATTCACCAAAACATTCTGAAATTGCACCAGTCTCAAAACCACCGTCCATTAGTTCGTTGAAGTTACTACAACCTACACTAATCTTCATTACTAATTCTCTCTTTTTCATGACATCGTGGCCACTTTCAAAACCCATTTTCATACTGTCACGTGCAGCATTGATCATCTTTCTTGCCACAGCTTCAGAGACACCTGCAGATTCTAACAATTGACTAGGACTCGCCACTGCAATCGATAACATATCATGATAACCACCGCTTACTAATTTCTCTGCTGTTGCTGCTCCAACTCCAGGTAAATTTGTTACACTATTCTCACTAACTTCATTAACTTGACTTTCCATATTAAACACCTTCAATTTTTATTGATACAATTTTTTCATTAAAATTAAGCAAAGCCTAATCTTAGTTTTTTAATACTAATTCTTGATACACTTTTTGCATGACCATAGATACTTTGGGGAGATCATTAATCCTAAAAGAGTTAGTACTTTTCCAAGAACCTTCTTTATCCTGATAAACCCTCTCTAAAGAAATTGTTTGATAACTTGTTTCTTCACCTTGAGAATTAGTCCCTTTATTATCCCAAACAGTTGCTTTAACTGCACCAGCACTATATTTAAGTCTGGGGAGATTTTCGTTTGTAGAAGTTTTATTGCCTATTTCTTTCTCAATTAAACTCTTATTTTTGTTAGAACCATTTTTGAGATTATAGTTCTCACTACTACCTATTTCTTTTGTATTCATCTTATTTGCCTCTTCCTTATCGGATTTTATTTCACTCTGTCTTAACATGCTGACAGCGAGGACCAGCCATTTTAAGCTGATATAAGATTAATTGGTTAGATTGTTTATATACTTTGTCCGCACTTGTCTAGTGGGTATGTGGTGATATGACTAATTAAAACTCATTAAAGAAGGATTGAAATTTGAGACCAACAATTTGATTACCAATAAAAATAGGAGGATGGTTAAAACCGTCTCAAACTTGCTCCCGACACGTAATGGTCCCTTAATCTTAAATCTGAAAGGATAAAAAATTCTCACCCCTGCCAGACTGATACAATCCCCTGTCAAATGTGCAAGGTAACCCAACAATAAACCATAACCATAGGTAGCACCTAAGAAATGTTTTAAAACAAAAAATAAAATAGTGAAAAAAAAGATAGAATGTAAAAAACCACGATGAGGAAATATTCTCCCAACGATTTTTCCAATGAAGCCGCTCCATTGGTTTATTTTACTGTTCTCTTCATCAATGTCAGGTAATAATGACCCTAACAAAACAAAAAAGAAAAAAAGGAATTGGTTGTTTGGTGAGAAATTATCAAAAAATAATAAATAATAAACTAAACCTAGTAGAAGGTGTCCTTGAAATAGCATAATTTAAAATTAAAATAAGAGATATTAAAAAAGTATGGGTTATGATTGTAATGAAGCCACTTCTTTTTTAGGGTCAGCTTTATTAACAATTTGAACATTAAATTCTAACCTATTAAACATCTCATTTTTCTTGACTCTACCAAGTAAAACAATCTGTTCCCCTAATAGATCATTCTTAATCTCTTCAAAGGATGACATATCTTCTTTGAATAAAGAAATTTCTGAATCTTCCTTACCCAATAGATTATTAGTTTGATTCTTCCAAAACACAGACCTAATATTCCCAGTGCCATCATCAATAATAACATTCATAACATAAGATAAGTTTGGGACAACTTGACCATGTTGAGAACAATTATAAACACCATCCCCTTCCATTGCACGCTTATTACATTCTGGACACAAGTAAAAAAACCTTGGATCAAAAGCTTGAACTACAGTGCCTAATAATTCTACACCTTCTTCTCCCCCTTGTAAATCTTGAATCTGTTTTCTTTGGAAATTAGTTTGTTTTTTAGCAGTTACTTCAATAGAAATACCTTCTGGATTGATATCAACATTTCCTTCTCTACCCATATGAATCTCTTTTTTACCATTATTATCTCGGACGTATGCATTTTCGATTGACAAAATGTCATCTGGATTAACTCGACTGATTAATTCAACTTGTTCATTCCAAAACACCAACCTTGTTACTCCGGTCTCATCTCCAATAAATAAAGAACATACTTTCCCAGGATTACCATTACGGTTAAACTCACGAACATCATACTTCTGGATAACTTTAGCCACAAAAGATACATTTTTCATGCCAGAATAAATTTCTTTAATCTTTAATTTTTGATCAGATTTAGGTGTTAATTCTATAGATAATTCATTTGCAATAATATGAGCGGCTCCTTCTTCACTAATTAAACCAGAAAGATCATTAATTTTCGCTTTAATCTTTTCATCAAATTCTTCGGAGGACATTTTCCCTGAAGAAACTATTTTTTCTTTTAATTCTTGAAATGGAATCTTATACATTTTTTTCACCTTTAATATTAGTAATTAAAATAGATTCTTAGAAATCAGTATATAATGTTTTTGTTAGTTTAAGCTATGGATTAGATCTAATTAACCAAAATGTAATGCTAGATGATAATTCAGATCTACTTTTTGGCCCAAATCTGGGTCAAACAATTTTTTGCCACTTGGACTATCTACACAAAAAGGTACTTTCTGATTTGAACTACTGAATGAACCCCCTGGACAAGAAGAAAAATGCCAATTAGAGGGTTTCTTAGAATTTATACAAGTTTGTAAATTTGAATCCCCTCTACATTCTCCCAATAAACTATCTGCTTGGTTCCAAATATCTACATACTCCTGACTTATGTCAAAACCAAATTCTATTGAAAAACTAGGTTTTATTTTGTAACCGAAAAAGTGTTTGTTTTTTTTCTCGGTAAAAATTGCTTCTTCATCAGAATAACCCACTATCTTTGAATCCACTAGTTTAAATATATAATCTTGTTCAATTAAATTATCTTTTGTGGTACTTGCAATTTCAATATCTTTATATTTCAAAAGATCTAAATCAATCTCTTCTGCTTCGATTATATCTGGCCTACAATAATTTGAACCAGAATTTAAAAGATAATAACCTTGGAAACTATCACATGACGAGGTCTGAAAAAAACCAAACTTTTTAGATGAATCTAGTAAAAAATTATTAGCAGAAAAAGTTGCAACTTTATCAAGGTACAAAAACTCCAATTCTATTTT
>CAYMTF010000074.1:0-2375 GCA_964393295.1 uncultured Methanosarcinales archaeon
CGATAACCATCCCTTCCCAACAAGGGTTAACAACATTAGTTTCTCCTATGGTATCTACTTCTCCAGCAGTTTCATGAATATGACCACAAATAGCAACTTTAGGTTTAATCCTCTCAATAAACTCCCTATAATCTATATTACCTACGTGATGACCACTAACAACGTCTAACTTACAATTTGCAGGAGGGCCATGAGTAACTAAAATAACTTTTTTATTTTTAAATTTACCATACCAAGATCTTGCTACCTTTCTAAATTCTAGATCTTTTTGAGAAAAACCATCACGACCGTAACCAAGTAAAACAAAATCATTTTCTAATTCAATATATTGACGATCAAAATTGACACAATTACCATAATCTTTTACAATCTTATCAAAACCCGTCCCCTCCTCATGATTACCAGGGATAACATAAACTTTTTTACCAATTGAATCTAACCTTTTCAGAACTGGGCGTAATCCTTTACTGAAAACAGTCATATCCCCGGCCACAATAGCGAAATCAATGTCATCTTCCTTCGCACGACTTATCAATGTATCTAATTGATCAAAATCTTCATGGAAATCTGAAAAAGTTATAAATTTCATTTTATTTAAAGTATCATTTGTAGATTATTTATGTCGTTGTTTATATTCCTGGAAAATTATTAAAAAAAATAATACAAATTATTCCGCTACAGAGATAGAATCTTCTTTAACTTCTTCAGTAGTTTCTTCTTTAACTTCTTCTACTTCTTCAGTTTCTTGTGCAACCTTCTCAATTGGATTCTCCACAACTGATTTTTCTACACCCTCTGTTTCAGAACTTTTTTCTACAGGTATTTCAATCTCATCTGAAGACGTTAAATCTTCAACAGTGTTTTCTAATTCACCACTCAGATTAGCTAATTTGAAAGATCTAACTGTAAAATCTTTAACAGGATAAGTAGAATTTAATTTTTTCTTAATATCCCCTTGTATTTTATGAGCAGCCAATCTACTTACTAAATCAGAAAAAGTAAAGGCTGATACAACTTCAGTAAACAATTCTTTAGATTGAACCTGTAAAGCTGCGCCAGTTGAACGTTTATTTCTATATAATGCAATTATTAAAGTTTTAACAACCACTTCTTGGCCATCTTTTGTAGTTAATTTATAGACATTATCAATTCTGGAATACCTTTTTCTAATTAACCGTTTAATATAAAAAGGGACTAATTCATAACCTGCAACAGTAGTATGTAATTGCTGTGCCTTTAAATTATCAATTTTTAAAGTGATATAAACATTTTGATCACGAATAGAACCAGTTAAATTTCTTAAATTTACACCCATTATTCTCCCAATTGCCTTATCTGCAGAAGTCAAATAAGTCTCACCAATCTCTTTTTTTCCAAAGATAGTTGGAGCAAACAATTTAAACCAAGTTTTTCTTTTTACTTTGATCTTTGTTGATTTTTTACCTTTTTTTGCCATTTTTATTATACAATAAACCTCATTAATTTAAAATCAGAATAAAACAGTATCTAATATATAACTGAATTTACTGATTACTATTAGATACCCTATTATTACCAAGGAAAGGCGTTTATTTAAAAATGTTTTGCTGTATTCATAATTAATTTTTTATTTGAACATTTTATCCAGAAATTAAAATTTATCCTATTAAAATGATAAGGTTAAAGCTATATCAATTCGGGGCGTGATTCTGGCCTTATTTGTATTGAGCCCTTGTTTTTTGTTCTTTTTTGGCCTCAAGGAGCAAGAAAACTGACCCACTGTAGAAACAAAAAGTATTTAAACATGCAGATATTACTTCTATCACATTAATTGCCCCCAAGAGAAGAAAAAAATCCATGAAAGCAAGAAAAGTAGGAATTGAATTAGAATTATTAGTTTTAGATGAAAATTATGAATTGTCCAATGAATCAGATAAATTGATCTATTTATCAGGAAAAAATAGTTTAGACGTCATACCAGAATGTTCTCATAACATGGTTGAATTTAGAAGTAAACCAGGAACTGTTTTTGAGGTAATGAGTGACACATATGAAGGCCTAACTGAGTTGAATGAACTTGCAAAAAAAGAAGGGTTGTATTTATTGCCTCTTGAAATGCCACTAAATCAAGAACTAATTGAACCTTCATTAAGAGATCACCAAAGATATAAAGACAAAATGAAACTTTTAGGTGAAAAAAGATTTTCTATAAGTGGAAAAGTTTTAGGTTTCCATGCCCATTATGACCTTGAAGATGACTTTGAAAAAAGGATAAAACAAGTAAATTTTCTCACATTGATGGACCCGTTAGCCATAGCATTAACAGCAAGTTCACCCCATATAAATAAAGAAGGTGAAAGGTTTAACAATTGGAGAACTCACTCCTATAGACATAT
>CAYMTF010000074.1:2385-4568 GCA_964393295.1 uncultured Methanosarcinales archaeon
GCACACCAACATTTACCATTCCAAGGCCGTTTGCAAAAATTTAACCAGTCTTATTCAGAATATTTGAGCAAATTAGAGGAAGAATTCTCCTCCTTTCTTAAGATGAGTTCAGATAAAGAAATAAATTTTGCAACTCACTCAAACCAGTATAACTCGATTTGGGGACCAATAAGGATAAATCCAGAATACAACACAGTTGAGTTAAGGTCCATGGGTTCAAACCCAGACCTATGTAACCTTTTTTCATTAGTAACATCGATTTATGGAGGGATGGAAAGAATAACATCTGACGAATATAAATAAGGAGATGATGCTTTTTTGAACTTATTGTTAAACAAATCTAATACAGAAGAATCTTTCGAGATCTTAAAATCTTTGAGCAATGATGCCATAAGGTATGGATTAGAATCAGAAACTGTAAGAAATTACTGTAATAATGTTGCAAGGTTTGGAGATAAATACTTATCCCATCCTTTAATTGGATTAACTAAAAGTCTCACAGAATATTCTAATTCTAACAGAGAGATTAATTCCATTATAGAGGATAAATCCCTCAAACAACAAGAGAAATATCAAAATTTGCACAATAGATACGTAAGCTCATTGAATAAATTATCAGGGGAAAATAAATGAAATATGGAGCAATAATAAGGGCGCCATTAGAGAAGTGTTTAAGAGAATATAATGAAGATCACACCTATGATCACCTTGAATTTCTGGCCAACAATGGCTGTGATCTCAAATTCTCACACAAAAATAACTGTTTAGAAAGTGTTATAGGTAGAGACTTGGTTTTTTATCTCCATTTCCCATATAATGGTCAATTGTCAGAGCAATTAACTCAATTTGAGGATACCACTTTTTTTGTTAATAGTCCTAAAGGTGTTAGAAAGACTTCAGAAAAAACATTTGAAATAAATCACTTATCTAATTATCTCCCCGAAACATTAATTTTAAACGAATCAGGCGAGGATGAAATAATGGATTTCATTAGAGACCATAATCAAATAATTCTTAAACCAATAGATGGAACAGGAGGGAAAGGAGTACAGTTATTAAATAAAAAAAAATGCCAAGATGAAACCCTCAAATACTTAAAAAAGATCGATTCTAGTGTCTCCCCTGGATATTTAGCTCAAGAGTTCATAGAAAATAATGGAGATTTGAGAGTCATTTGTTATGCAGGAGAGATATTAGGGCATTTTGGGAGGTATAATCCAAATAAACTAACCAACAATGTTAGTGGTGGCGGTTTAATAAATAAAGAAGCGCCCTTTTCTAAACAAGACATACAGATGTGTAAAGATATCTCTGAAAAAATGATTGATTTTGGTATTTTTTATACCGGAATTGATGTCCTTGAATCAAAAATATTAGAGGTTAATGTTGCTTGTCCAGGTGGCATAGGATTATGTAAACCGTATGGAGTCAAATCAGAATTAGAAATGATGAAGAGATTCGAAGAAATAACAAATAACCTAGCTAGACAGTATGGGAAATAACTTCATGGGGAAATGGCAAAAATTAACATTGGCAGTATAAAAAATAGCAATATTAAAGTATTTAATAAAGATCTGTTAGAAGTTGATAAGAAATTGTCAATTCTAACTAACAAGTACAGGTTAAATGAAAGCTATTATTTTTTAGTTCCCACAAATGTTCAAAAAGAGAAAGAACAATTTAACCTAAATATCAAACTCAAAAAGAAATATGAGCCAAATTTCACATATAAACTAAAAGTTGACAGATGCAACTACGAGACGATCTCACGCCAAATAGAGGAGATTAAAAAAGATTTTGACTATATAGAATTCCCTAAAAAGTATAAATTTCTTAAACAAATCTATTACAAAAAAATTAAAGAATTACATCATTTCAACAGACTTATTTCTACTATTGGAAAAAAAGAGTTTACTAAGAGTTCTAAAAAATGTTATGGGACTCCAACAAGAATAGAATTTGCCATTGCAAAAACCATAATAAAAATTTTTAGAATTAAAAAATACTTCTTTTTGAATGAGAGAAACCTTACAGGCAAAGAGATAAAACAAACTTTTTTTGAATTTCAAGATAAATTGAAACTTGATTCTTGGGACATACTATTTAGTGATAACATATTATCAATTGCCGTTTTAAATTCTAAAGAAAAAATTATGACAATAAATAAAAAAGAAAAGTTCACA
>CAYMTF010000075.1:0-4556 GCA_964393295.1 uncultured Methanosarcinales archaeon
CCTATCAATGATTGGGACACAAATTTATGTGGGATGATGAAAGCTTACGGAAATTCTCCTTCGTCTGCAGTCCTAGATTTGATAGATCATGATGATGAGTTTACTTTGATCAAAGAATACGGTTTACGTAAATGGGATTTTAATCCAGTACCAAATAATTTATGGGCAGATAAGAAAAAGAAACCAACTGACACCGCAAGGGAAGCAACTAAAGAATTGATTAAAGTTTTAGCATCTGAGAAAGATGTAGATTACCGTACTAAAGAAGGTTTTAAAGAAATATTATCAGAATTGACAACATACAATTTTCAGAAAAAACCTATCAATGATTGGGACACAACTTTATGTGGGATGATAGGTAGTGCTTACGGAAATTCTCCTTCATCTGCAGTCCTAGATTTGATAAAACACGATAAAGATTTCTCCAGATTAAGAAAACATAAAAAAGCTATCAAAGCATCATTAGATGAGAACAATTTACATTTAAGGAAAGACCGTTTTGAGGGAAGATATAGTGATACACAAATTATGAAAGCGTTAACAGATCATGGTTTAGATTTCTCTGACAAAGGTTTTTTGGGTTTCGGTATTGGTGAGAAAAATGCAGTTAGAAAAATTTTATCCGAAGAAGCCTGGTATCAATTTCAAGACCAATCAATCTCTTATTTCGGTTTGGAAGGGCCAAGTTTTGGCAGTTATTTTGAATTGGCTAAATATTTACACATTGATGCTTCCAGTTCTTTAATTGTTGAAAGGGATCAAAGATCATACGAATTAATGAATCAGATTAAAGATGTTAGGGCAATAGATCAATACCTTAACGGTTCTTCATTAAGCAGATTAGAAATTCAATTGAATGGGGCAGAAGAATCTTTGATGGAATCAGACAAACAATTCGATTTAATCTTCTTAGATTGGTTAGGACAATTGGCACCAACAAGCATTAGACAATTAGAACTAGCTTATCAACATCTCAATGAAAATGGTTTAATTGCATTAACCTTAATGGATGGTGGATTTGCACAAAGCAGGTATAGAAATCATTTTGGGAGGGATGATCAACAAGTAGACCTCTTAAGAGAATGGGCAAAGAATAAAAATTTAGATTTGGAACATCTTGGTTATTCTGGTGGAGATAAAAAGAGAACAGAAATGGGATTATATCTGATTAGTAAGGATAATAAAAGGTGGTAAAAAATAATTCTTTTTTCTTTCTTTCTTGTAGACTCTGACCTAACTCAAGAAAGGCTTCCCTTTATTTTTGAGAACACAATTTACGATCTATGCGTTAGGCTTTGGACACCAAGGATAAAATCTCAGATATAAAAACAAATCAATCAACAATATACTTTGATTTATATTTACGATCACTTCTTTTTAAAATATGTTTTTCAATAATATTTTCTAAATCTGATAAAAGATTATTATCATACAAAATGATAGTAGAATTTTGAAGTTTAATGTTACTTAAATCAATACCTTCCCCTTGAAATTTATACCAATTTGTTAACTTTTTATAAACTACATAAGCCGGATCCCTATCTTTAAAACTAATCTCATAAGCCATATATTAAAAAAAATTAATTATTCACAATAACTTGTGTTGAAGCATGATCAAGCCAAGGAGATTCACCTGAAGCACCATCATAAGTAGCTCCTATAAATAAAGAATAAATTCCATTCTCACCTGTATTTGTATCAATGAAAACTTTCCAACCGTCAGCACCATTTGAATCAATCTGTTGAATTAATCTTCCTACATCTTCTTCAGACATATCTGGGCCAAGGTCAACACCCATCGGGACAAGTATTACTGTAAGCTCATCAGTATTTTCTGGAACACTTGTAGCTTCAATTGTAATGATCCCTTTTATTTTTTCATCCAAAGTTGGTGAGATTAATGTGTTCAATTCTTTACTTCCTTCTAGTTGTATTTCAGTCATACAATTTTTTTCTTCAATATATTCTTGACAAGTATTATTTGTTTCTTCATTACACATGAAGTTAGTTCTTGTTTTGATAGCATCATCTCCACACTCTGACCATTTACCTGGATCGTTGCATGTTGAACATAATGAATCAGTATCATCAGTAGAACCACTACATGAACTTAGGAATAATAATACTATTGTAATAATTGTAATTAGATATAAATTTGATTTATTTTTTATCATTATATGTAACCTCTTTTGATCTAAGTAATATCCCAATCCTTATAAGCATATCCCCTATAACCTAATTAATCTATAGAAAGTTTTAAAAGATTATAACTAAAATATTTTCTTATAATAATCTCATAAAAAATGAAAAACGAAAAACCACAAGGTATGGAAAAAGTTAAAGATGCAATCTGGGAGATTCCAACAACATTCAAAAAAGGAATGAAAGTCCCAGCAAGAATCTATGCTTCTGATGAATTAATGAGTGTAATGGATGGTGGAGTATTTAATCAAATAACTAATGTTGCAACTTTACCAGGAATTCAAAAAAATGCATTTTGTATGCCAGATGGTCATTGGGGTTACGGATTCCCAATTGGTGGAGTAGCAGCTTTTGATCCAGAAGATGGAGGAGTGATCTCACCTGGTGGTATTGGTTTTGATATTAATTGTGGGATGAGATTAATTACTACTAATTTACATGTTGATGAAGTTAAACCAAAAATCAAAGAGATAGTTGAATTATTATACAAAAGAGTTCCGGTAGGAGTTGGTTGTAAAGGTACAGTCCAGGTTACTAAAGAAGAATTTAATAAAGTAATGACAGAAGGTGCTAAATGGTGTCTAGATAATGGTTACGCATGGGAAAAAGATTTAGAACATATTGAAGATAATGGGACCATCTCTTGGGCTGACTCATCCAAAGTTTCTGAAAAAGCTATCAAAAGAGGATTTAATCAATTAGGAACTTTAGGTAGTGGAAATCATTATTTAGAAATTCAAGTTGTTGAAGATGAAAATATTTTTGACAAAGAAATTGCTGAAAAGTTCGGGATAAAGAAAAATGGTCAAATTGTAATCATGGTTCATTGCGGTTCACGTGGTTTTGGTCATCAAGTTGGTACAGATTATTTAAGGAAATTCTTAGAAATAATGCCAAAGTATGGGATTGAAGTATTAGATCGAGAATTAGCTTGTGCACCTTTCAAAAGTCCTGAAGGACAAGATTATTACAAAGCAATGGCATGCGCAGCTAATATGGCTTTTGCAAACCGGCAAGTTATAACCCATAGAATTAGAGAATCTTTTGAAGAAATTTTTGGTAAAACTGCCAAAGATATGGAAATGAATCTTGTTTATGATGTAGCACATAATATTGCTAAGATTGAAAAACATAAAATTAATGGAGTTGAAAAAGATTTAGTAGTTCATCGGAAAGGTGCAACTCGTGCTTTTGGTCCTAGTAGGTCTGAAGATTTACCTAAAGCTTACCAAGGTATTGGACAACCTGTTATTCTTGGTGGTAGTATGGAAACTGGATCTTACCTTTTAGTTGGCACAGATGGTGCAGATGAGACATTTAGTTCTACAGCTCATGGCGCAGGTAGAGTAATGAGTAGACGTGCTGCAAAACAAAAATGGGAAGGAGACAAACTTCAGAAAAGTATGGAAGAACGTGGAATTTATGTTAAAGCTGCTTCGATGCGAGGTCTAGCAGAAGAAGCTGGTGGTGCTTACAAAGATATTAATGTTGTTGTTGATACTTTAGAACGTACTGGGATTACAAAAAAAGTTGTAGCCCTAAAACCTATTGGTAATGTTAAAGGATAATTATTCAACATATGCATAAAGTTTAATAATTAGATTTACTTTTCTCCTATAATGCGGATGAAAGAAATTCCTTGGTTTAATCAGCCATGGACTAAATTGAAACGTAATGGACCTCATTCTTTAGACGATGCCGAATTATTATCAATCATACTTCTAAGAGGAAACAAAGATAATAATATTTTAGAATTATCTAACAAAATTCTTACCAGATATAACCTACATCAATTTTCTAATTGTGGGATAAAAGAACTTAAGGATTTATTGGGAGAAGATATTAAAGTTTATCAAGTTTTAGCCTTAGGTGAATTATTTAAAAGATATGGGAAACTAAAAGTTAAAGGTTTTGCTAACACTATTGAAGATGCCAAAGATGTTTTTAATATGTTTCATGAAGATTTAAAGTCTAAAAAAAAAGAACACCTTTTTGCAATTTTATTAGATTCTAAAAATAGAGTAATAAAGAAAGAATTAATTTCTGTTGGTACTCTAAACCAAAGTTTTGCACATCCAAGAGAAGTTTTTGTTAAAGCGATAAAAGAATCCGCAAATTCCATTATTTTAGTACATAATCATCCTAGTGGTGATCCAATGCCATCAAAAGATGATATAAACATTAGTAAAAAATTGGTTAGAGCTGGTAATTTATTAGGAATAAAAGTTTTAGACCATATCATTATTGGAAAAGATAAATATTGGAGTTGGATGGAGAATAAATAGTTATACTCAAAACCATAACCTTAAAAAACATTACTCAATTCTATAACACATTATGACTTATAAGGGATT
>CAYMTF010000076.1:0-4537 GCA_964393295.1 uncultured Methanosarcinales archaeon
CCAATAGGCTAGCTTTTCTTTTTTTTCCTCTGAAGGTTTCTTTAAGGAGGAATATTCTCCATGAGGATCGATGATTAATAGAGGGATTCCTTTTTCAATAATTTCTTCAATCAAAACCCCTACAGTATATGACTTCCCCGCCCCAGATTTGGCGAGAATAGATACATGTTTGGTTAATAATTTTTGAAGATCAATGTGTACTGGGATTTGTCTACCTTCAAGGTAACCAATGTATGCAGAATTAGTGTTAAGCTCTATTATTTTTTTAATAAATTTGTCTTTTGCATTCAAAACTTCAGTGTTTAAGTGAAATGGAGTTCTAATGTTCTTTAGTTTATTATCCCCATCCTTGTACCCTATAATGTTACATTTAGCAATCATATTTTCTTTAGTACGGATAAGCTCAATAATTTGACATAATACAAAACCATATTCTTGATGATAAATTTGAACAAATTGAAATTTTCTAGTTTTAGGGTTAATAACTTCAAAATAGAATTTAGTTGTACTGACTTTTCCTGTTATTTTTCCTAGAATCATATTATTTATCTCTTTAAAAGATACTTATAAATTTTTATTATACTGAGAAGTTATTTTAGTTTAAGTATAAAATTATCTTAAAAAATTAAAAATAATTTGCATCCTGAACAAAGTATAACCTAACCATGTAACAAAAAAAAGATAAAATATTCCAATCGATTTGTGGAGAGGAAAATAATCAGTTAACCAATGTTTTGCTTGGTTGTGGAGTCTCCCATGAGATAATGTTAAAAAATTATAAATTAAACAGTCCAATAAGAAAACGTACCAAATTATCCCTTCAATATAAATCCCCATGGTTTAGTTTTTTTTAATCATTATCCACTCTAGGAGCTAATATGAAACTTAAAGATAATTTATCAATTACTTTATAATCCAATTTTAAAGGGTAATCGGTATTGAAACTAAGTTTTGCCGTTTCACTTAATTTTGATCCGTTCATCATCCTTTTAAGATATTCTAAAGAATATTTTGCTTTGAATTTTTCTTCTGAATTAGTCTTAATCTCTGTGTTATCATCTGCTTTGATTTCAATAAAAGCTTTAGACAAATCACCTTGAGCTTTAACTAATAATTCTTTTTTATCCCCTAGAAATGTAACAGATTCGGCAACAATACTCACATCTTCAATCGATTCACTTAATGTGTTGGAATCCATATTGATTGTTATTGGGAAAGTTAATTCTGGTACTTTTTGTTCCTTTTCATCGATTTCTAATAAAGGTATTGAGAAAGATCTAGTTGTTTTCCCTTTTAATTGTATTTTTAATTTAGAATCTTCTGTAGTTTCTAAACTTAAAATGTCATCTGCCTTTGCCCTTCTTAAAATCTGTTTCATACTTGAAAGACTAAATGAGATCTCTTCATTTTCATTAGAGGAATATTCCACAAAACTACTACTTAATATTTTAAGAACAACCATGGCTACATTTGCTGGATCCATTGCCACCATTTCTAACCCATCTTGATTAGCTTTGAATTTCACCTCATTAACTAATTCTGAACTTATAGTAATACTATCCTTAAAAAAACGAATATCAGCTAAAATAATTTTCACTTTTAATACCTCATCTAAAATAGGTTGAATTATGCTAGAAATTGTTTATAAGATTTGTTGTTATTAAGTAGTTATTTGTTTCTTTACAACAGATTGTTATTTTTTATAGTAGGATTTATAAAATATTCAAATTAATCTAATAATTTTGTGTGGATGTGCCGGAGTGGTCAAACGGGATGGACTCAAGTTACTTGAGTGATGAGCATTATTTATGCTGTGAATAACCTTGTATTAGTCATCCATTGGTTTAGTGCCTACGCAGGTTCGAAACCTGCCATCCACATTTTTTTCTTTTACAAAGGTTTTTAAACAAAAGGAGATCTTTATTTTAATATGGCTATTGAAGTATGTACTATTGGTGGTTATTCCGAATGTGGAAGAAACTGTACCGCAATTAAAGTTGATGATGAAGTTGTGATCCTTGATATGGGTCTTAACATGGAAAATTATGTGCGTCACACACAAGGTGAAAGAGATAATTTAGTTAAATTAGAATATGAAGATTTACTTTCTGTTAATGCTGTGCCAAATCTACATTTAATAGATTCTTGGAAAGGGATGGTTAAAGCAATCGTTCCTTCTCATGCACATTTAGACCATATAGGTGCAATCCCATTTTCTGCTGGTTTATTCCCTGAAGTGCCGGTAATTTCTACACCGTATACAATCGAAGTTATTAGAAGTATTTTGCGTGATGAAAGAATTAAACTAAGTAATAGATTAATTACTCAAAATGTAAATTCAAAATATAAGTTGTCAAATAAGATCACTATAGAATTTGTTAATGTAACTCATTCTATCCCTCATACTGCTATAGTTGTAATTCATACCCCTTATGGGAATGTAATGTATGCGAATGATTATAAGTTTGATTTAACGCCTACATTAGGTCAGAAACCAAATTTTAAAAGGTTGAAAGAGTTGAAAGAGGAAGGGGTAAAGTTGTTAATTAATGAGACCTTGTATGCTGATCGGCACACCAAATGCCCTTCTGAGGCAATTGCTAGAAAAATGATGAACGATATTATTGCTTCAACAGATTGTGAGGGCAAAGGTATAGTGATGACTACATTTGCGTCTCATATAGCAAGACTAAAAAATATGATTGCAGTAGCAAAAACTCTTAATAGAAAGATAGTGATCTTTGGAAGATCTTTAAAGAAGTATATTGACGCCGCAGAAAGAATTAATTTGGTGGATTTTTCATCACAAGTGAAGATGTATAGTCGCCGTGGGGAGATGGAAAAAGTGATGAGGCAAATAAACAAGGAAGGTGCAGACAAATATTTTATTATTTGTACAGGGCATCAAGGTGAACCTAGGGCAATTCTTTCAAGGATCTCAAGAGGTGAGTTACCATTAAAATTGAAACCAAGAGATCTAGTTATTTTTAGTTGTTCCGTCATTCCTGTTGAGTTAAATATTGAGAATAGGAAAATTTTAGAAAATAATCTAATCAATGGTGGTTTAAGACTTTTTAAAGATATTCATGTGAGCGGTCATGGCCATAGAGAAGATTACAGGGAATTAATTGAGATGGTTAATCCAGAACATATTATCCCCTCTCATGCAGGTCATGAAAAAGCTCAACATCTTCAAAGTTTGGCCTTGAGTTTAGGTTATGTGGATAAAAAGACATTTCATATGATGGAAAACGGTAAAAGATTAATTTTGTAATCTTTAATTCTTTTTTTGAAGCTTTTATTAGTAAGAAGTTTTATAAATGGGTCACTTATTTTATAAAAGAGATTATCTTAAAAATAATTAATTTATAATTTTTAATTAAGGGAACAATTAACTTATGAAAAAGAAGCCAACTACTCAACAGGATACAGTATTAAGGGTAAGAATCCCTCAAGGGAAAGAGATTTTAGGTATTGTTCAAAGAAGGGTTGGTGGTAGTAGGATGTTTGTCAGTTGTCTTGATGGTAAAGAGAGGATGTGTCGTATCCCAGGTAGTAAAAGACGTGGTTTATGGGTAAGGGACAATGATGTTGTAATTATAGAACCTTGGGCATTAGGTGGTGATACTAAAGGAGATGTTGTTTATAAATATAGAAGTAAAGCAGAAATTTCATTTTTAAAGCGGAAAGGTTTCTTAAATAATTTAGAGGAAGAATTTTAATTCTTAAACACAAATTTTAATTAATGTAAAGAGGTTATATCTTTCTTTATAATTTTAACAAAATGAGTTTAGTAATAACTGTAATTCACAATAGAAATGTTTAAATTCATTTTTCTTTAATATTTTTTGATGGTATCTAAAAAATTAAGTTTATTTTTTTCATCAATAGTTGCATTATTTCTGTTAGTCTCCTTATTGAGACCAATATTGCATTTTGAAGGATTTCTGTTTAAATTAGAAATTTTTGGTTTTTTTATAGTTTCAATTATGATTCTGATTGGTCTATCTTCTTCAGTGGAAGATTATGGGAGAAAATTATTATATTTTTCTGCCTTGATTAGTTTGATAAATTCCTTATTTTTGACTTGGTATATAGGGGGTATGAATTGGGCAATTGTGTTTTATTCAATTATTTTATTAGTGCTGAATTTGCCAAATTATGAGGATTTAGACAATAGTGAAGTAAATCCTTTGGATGAAACCAATCCTAATCCAGATCAGAAAGTAGTTTTTAAAACTGAAGATCATGGAGTGATTTTATCTCAAATCGATGGGAAAGGACCTAAAACAAAAGAAACTAAAACTGCGAATAAGAAAGTTTCGGTTAATAGTTCTAAAAAATATGTCGGAAGTAAGCGAGGTAAGTTTTATCATGAAGTGGGGAGTGAATGGGGAAAGAGGATCAAAAAAGTCAATGCGGTGTTTTTTTCTAGTAAAAAAGAAGCATGGGGTAAAGGCTACAAACCACATGCAGATGTCGAATAATTTCTTTTATTTTTTTAATAGTTTGTTTTTGAGAATGAGATAGATTAATC
>CAYMTF010000077.1:0-4480 GCA_964393295.1 uncultured Methanosarcinales archaeon
AGAAAGGTCACACCTACCACAACCATCAATAAACAAAGTATCAGAAGTAAACAGTTTTCCATCAACTAAGACACAAAGACAATCATACAAATGGCCAGGCGTAGACATAATCTGTAATTTATAATTACCCAACTCTAATTCATCACCATCTTTTAATTTGAAATCAATATCTTTTAACAAATTAGCAGAACCAGCCAATTTGATATCATTCTTAAGATAATAATCATAACCAACTAAATGGTCAAAATGACTATGCATAATTATTGCACATTTTAATTTTAAATTTTTTTCTTTAATAAAAGCTAATAAAATTTCTGGATTTATAGCTGTATCAATAATGATGGCTTCACCAGAATCATGGATAACATAACTAAAATTACTATCATATCCACCCTTGAAAGTTTTTATTTCCATATTAACCTAATTATTAAAGATATCTTCAACTTCACGACTAGTTGTAGCTTGTTCTGAGGATTTGTTTTCCCTAATTTGAATAAATCTTGGGAATCTTAAAGCCAAACCTTTCCCGTTTATTTGAGAACAAGTATGCAGATTACCCCTTGTGACCTCGGTTGCTAAAACTTCTACAACAACAGAAGGTTCAAACCAAACATCAGGATACATATCCTTATTGGCAATAACACGCGCAGGTTTATCATCCACTTTATGAGTCTCAAGTAAAGGTGGTAATTGTTTTAATATTTCATCAGTCATCCCGGTACCAAGTTTAGAAATTGTTTCAAAAACATCTTCTTCAGAATTGTAAGTTGCACATAATAAAGAACCATAATTCCCTGACCTTTTACCTTTCCCATAAAAAGCACCAACTACAACCAAATCTAAAGTGTCAACAGCATCAGTAATATAATCCTGTTTCCATTTAATCCAACTCCAATCTCTTGCACCAGCCTTATAAGTAGAATTTTCTTCTTGAGATTTTACAATGATACCCTCATAACCTTTTGAGATACATTCGTTAAAAAATTTGTCCAAAACTGAAATGTCTTTTGTGAAAATCCTTTCAGTAAGTTTCAAGTTTTTACCGCTGATAATAGATTCCAACTGTTTCATCCTAACTGGATAAAGTTTTTGCATCATATCTTTACCATTAAGATATAATAAATCAAAACAATAAATTTTTACAGGGATTTTTTCAACATACTTTTCAATCTCTGTCTTACGTTTTCTTTGCATTAAAGTTTGAAAATTTAAATGAGAACCGTCTTCTGCGATAGGGATAATTTCTCCTTCAAGGATAAAATCCTTAGCATCAACTTCTTCCGTGATATATTTCACTAAGTCAGGAAATTGATAAGTAATATTTTCCATCCTTCTTGAATATAAAGTAATTTTGTTATTAATATCTTTATGAACTTGGACACGTTCACCATCATATTTAGTCTCAACAGCAATCTCTTCAGGAATTTTTTCTTTAATCTGATTAATATCTTTTACTCTCTGAGCTAACATAACCCTAATAGGAGTTCCAACCTTGATAGAAATTTTGTTTACTTCTTCCAAACCACCAGATTTTAGACGTTCTGCAATGACACCAACATTAGGATAAATGTTGTAAGCTTTTTCAAGAGATTTCTTGTTTGTTTTTTCTCCAGTAAAAGCAATAGCCAAAGAATCTAAAATGGTCATGTCACCAACACCAATCCTCATATTATTAAGAAGTAATCTGGTTAGATATTTTGCTTCAGTACTAGAACACTTTTGTAACATTGAAATTATTATTTTGATCTTCAAATCCTGAGAACCTTTACCACTTGAAGAAATAATTTTGTTTATTTTTGAATCGAACTCCTTAATTGATAAATCGCCAATTGGAACTAAAGTAAAAGGTTTATTCTTGAAAACTTGTTCTGCAACTAAACCAGCATCACCTTTCTTATTTGCAATCTCTTTAATCTCTTTATCTGATCTTCCTGATGCTTTAGCAATAGCTTTCAAGATTGTCTTTTCGGCAATACCCAAAACCTTATCTTCATACTGTGCACCAAAATTACCAATACATAAATGACAAATTAAATTAATCTCATCTTGAGGGATAGTAGCAAGAAATTGAGAGATTACTTCCCTCATTTCATTCCCTGAAGAGATAGATTCTAACTGAGAATATAATTCTGCTAACTTAATAAAATTCATAATAGAAAATAATTTTAAAGGTTATATAAACTTAACTGGAAATTTAAAAAAGATTATTTACTCCAAAGGTTATGGAAAATATCATCCAATTCCTTAGTAAAAGAAGGAACCTGTTTATATTCACAATCTTCAATTAACATACCATATGAGATATTCCCTTCCGCGTTTGGATGAGCTAATACCTTCCCAACACCATAAGCGTTCTTTTTGAAAGATATTGAAGATTTTGGATCATCTAAAGCACGTTCAAAATAAGAACTAAAAGTTTTAACATCTATTTCATCAAGATGCGGAATAGTTTGTAACATAGAATATAATAAAGTCTTATTAAGGTCACCATTTCTTAAATTTTTAATATCAATTATATCTCGATCACGTAATATTTTAAAGCCATATTCAGTCATCTGATTAGGATCCCCTGAGACACATAAAGAAGTCATTTTTGATGCTAATAAACCTTCACGGCCAAGATATAATATTTCTTCACCACTATCATAAAGTTTTGTACAAATTGATTCCTCAAATTCAGAATCACTAAGCATACTAAGATTAAAAGAATCAAATATTGAATCCATTTGGGTTAAATCCACTTTTATACGAGCGTTTAAACTATATAACTGTTTTTTTCTTCCAATATTCGGTTTTAATTGGATTAAATCCATATCATCTGTATCACGATAACTTCCGGTAGCTAGATATACACCCATACCACCAACTACAGCAATATCATCTCGATCAAAATATTCAGAAAGTAATTTAAGCCTAGTATCTAAGATATTATCCATTTTATAATAAAAACATAATCAGTTTATAAAGGTTTGGCATTTTGTCATCTGAGAGTGATTACTTGATGGGTTAGAAAAGATTATTGTTACTTCATAACATAATTAATTATTTGTTACTTCTTCTAAAACAGAATAATTTCCTAAAATTTCTCTGTAATAACTCCTATCACGATTATAATTAAAAGTTGACCTTCTAACTGAATCAGATTCTGCATCAAAACTGTCAATTGAATCACTATATTCCCTTCTTAAATTTAAAGCGCCAAGTGTATCCAACATATTTCCATAATTGTCAGAACATTGAGGTAAAGGAATTTCATGCCATAACACAGTATTACCTCTTCTAACAGGTAAACCGTTAAAAGCAATATAAGCGTCCCAGAAATCATTCAAATAGGTGTCCAATTCATTATTTGATCTTGTCTGATCCCTCATTAAACTTCTTTTATTCCCAATCCAACCTTCAGGTTTCTCATCATCTAATCTAGTATATTCAGCAACACGTTCTTGTGTCTCAGTAATATAATCAGAAAAAGAGAAAGTTTCATTAGAAAAATTTGTTAAAATTTGGTCCAATTCATTATCATCAATCTGAGAAAAGATTTCTTGCCTTTGAGGGTAACGTTGTCTATCAACCCTTGTTTGGTATAAAGATCCGTTAACCTTACCAGCCAAACTGTTCATTGTTTCAATAAAAGCAGGTTTAGTAAGTTGTAATCTCCCATAAGCATTAGCGGAACTACGTAAACAAGGATTTCCTTTTGATTCAACATAAATTTGAGAAGCAACCCAATTAGTTGGTAAACCTGATAAATGTGAGATATAAGAGATCTCATCAGCCTGTTCCACAACCATATTCACTAAAGCTTGGTTTTCTTGACATGAATCAGTTTCACAGTCCCTAAAAGCACCAGTATCTAAAGTGTTATACGCTGGTTCTGGTGTTGTAACCTCTTCAACAATTGGTTTAGGTGGAACAACTTCTGTACTAATATTATCATCACCACATGCGCTGAGAGCCACCATTCCTGCTAAGATTAAATTATTAAATTTCCTCATATTTATGCTAAAATAGGCATTCTTTTTAAAACTTTCTCCTTTTCACCACTATTTAGTGGTTAATCTTGGAAAGATTTAAAAAGAATGGGTACTTCTAGAAAGAAGTACAGGTTCGTTGGTCTCCTTTAAAACAATTGGGTTCGGTGAAAACAACCCTATAACAAATGTTATTAAAAACATCAGAGTGTTCGTGGTGAAAACAACATTGAAAATGTGTGCTTAGTCACAATAGAGGAATTCTTACTTCTATCATTTTCTGAAAACGCCTCATTAGAAATAATGAGGAATATAAAGAAAATGAAGAGATTAATAACAAAATATCTGATAAAAACCAAAACAGGTCTTAGTTGTACTTTCTCAAAAAATATTCTTTTAAAGAAATGAGATGGTAAAAATTTCATTAGAAGAATTAGTAGAATACACCAGAGAATTTGGACCTAAAGAAGTAGTTAGCGATATTCGTAGAGTCAAACTAGCTGAAGCTG
>CAYMTF010000078.1:0-4463 GCA_964393295.1 uncultured Methanosarcinales archaeon
ATTCTTACTCTGGTTCTGATTCTTACTCTGGTTCTGATTCTTACTCTGGTTCTGATTCTTACTCTGGTTCTGAATCTAGTTCAGAAAGTTCAAGTCAAGAACATGATGACCATTCTTATGAAACAGGTGATCCTTGTGATGAAGACATCTGTCCGTCATATGACCCAAATTATTCCGATCTGACAGATAGTGATGGGGATGGTGTCGCTGATGAGGATGATGATTATCCTGATGACCCAAATAATAGTATAACTGCTGAATCAGAGGCTGGAGCTGCACCATGGATGATAATAAATCAACTTCTTGATTCACTCAGAGGTCTAGAAATAGAACACAACCTAGAATTTAGTCAACATGAGATCATGTTACTTTGTACAAATTATTATAATTATTAATTCTTTTAAAAATTAATTGAGAACTTCTAATAATCTCATCCCGAACTCTTTTGCAGCATCAGGACCATTAGCAGTTACAAGTTTACCATCAACAACTACTTCTTTATCAACAAACTGAGCACCACAAGACTCCACCTTCTGAGAACCAGAACCATCTTTGTTCCAAACAGTAACTTTCTTCTCATCAAGGATACCAGCATGACCTAAAATAGTTGGCGCAATACAAATAGCAGCGACGACAATACCTTGCTCAACAGCATCCCTAGCAATTAAATGGGCTTCAATATCCTCCTGATAAACAGCTGCCCCAGAACCACCCACAAAAATAACTGCATCATAATCGAAAACGTGAACATCACCTAAACAAATATCCACTTCCACATGGCCGCCTAAACTTCCTTGAGCTTCGCCGGTGAATTTTGCTGCAGTGACTACCTCAACACCAGCATCCTCTAAAAGGTCCTTAGGGATATTGTATTCATTATCTTGATAACCTTGATTTGCTATAATCATTACTGCTTTTTTCATCTTAAAATAAGTTCAAGTTTCTTAACATGGACTTCTTTCAATTGTAGATTCTCAACAGGTCATGGAGAATCCATCATTAAACATTTCGCATCTTTATTTTTAGGAAATGCAATAACTTCACGAATGCTATCTTCACCAGCCATAATCATCGCCCATCGATCAATACCAAACGCTAAACCACCGTGAGGTGGAGCGAACTTCAAAGCTTCAAGTAAAAAACCAAACTTCTCTTTTGTTTCTTGTTCACTTAAGCCTAATGATTTAAAAACTTCAGATTGCAAATTGTCATCAGAAATCCTAATTGAACCTCCTCCAATTTCATGACCATTTAATACTAAGTCATAAGCCCTAGAATGAACTTTATCTTTATCATTATGCAAGTATTTAACATCTTCTAAATTTGGACAAGTAAATGGGTGGTGCATAGCTAAATGCCTATTCTCTTCTTCACTGAACTCGAACATCGGGAAATTTGTTACCCATAAAAAGCTATATTTTTTGCCAGTCTCAGATCTAGTATCTGGTTTATCACTATTATATCTCTTTATTGCCTCAGAATGAGTCATTCTAGGAAATGGAGTCTCTAATTCCACTCCAAGAACATCTTTAAAAACATGCTTCATTAATCTTTCATTTAAAGAATAAATATCTTCTTCTTCAACAAACGAAAGTTCCATATCTAATTGAGTAAATTCAGGTTGTCGATCAGCCCTAAGATCTTCATCCCTGAAACATCTTGCAATCTGAAAATATTTATCCATACCTGCGATCATTAATAATTGTTTATAAACTTGAGGGGATTGAGGCAAAGCGAAAACTTCGCCTGGGAAATTTCTTGCAGGAACAATATAATCTCTGGCACCTTCAGGTGTAGATTTACTCAGGATAGGAGTCTCAATCTCTAAAAAACCATCCTGATCTAAAAAGTCACGAATTGATTTTAATAATTTATGCCTAATAACTAAATTATTCTTCATTGATTCTTTCCTTAAATCAATATAACGATATTTCAGCCTAGTATCCTCATTTGATTGGATTGTTTCATCGATCTCTATAGGTAATATTGGAACTTCTTTAAGAATTTTAATCTCTGTCGCAGATAGTTCTATTTCACCTGTCCCTGTCCCTTTAACTTGTGAATCTGGTCTTGCTTTAACAATACCAGTTATCTGTAAAATATCCTCACGATTTAAATTACGGTTATCTTTAGCTAAATCTACATTAAGAAAAACTTGTGTTTTACCATAACGATCACGTAAATCGATAAATCCAATTTTTCCTCCTACCCTTAATGAATTGATCCAACCAGACAGAGTCACTGTTTGACCTGCATTTTCTTTACTTAATTCTCCACAAGTGTGTGTTCTTAACATAGATTTATGATTAAAGTGATGAGTATATAATATTTTTGTTTGAATTAAAGATATTTTTAATAAGAATCTAATGAATATTAAAAAACTACAACCTTCCCCTTAACTTCTCAGCCTTAAGAATTTTATTTATTGCATAAATGTATGCATTAGTTCTAAAATCATTTCTATTGTTATCATAATCTAACCAGATCTCATTGAAAGCTGTAATCATTTTCTTTTCTAATTTGGACTTAATTTCATCGGCTTCCCAATAATAGCCCATGCTATTTTGAACCCATTCAAAATAGCTTACTGTTACACCACCGGCATTAGCTAAAATATCTGGTAAAACTAAAATATCTTTCTTATGTAAAATCTCATCTGCGTCACTAGTTGTAGGACCATTAGCTAATTCTAATACGATCTTTGCCATAATTAGGTCTGCATTCTCTTTAGTAATAACGTTCTCTAAAGCTGCAGGGATTAAAACATCACAATCTTTTAATAATAATTTTTCATTAGTAATCTTTTCTCCAGAAGTTATTTTAGTGATTGAACCAGTTTCATTTTTGATGGTGATCAATTCTTCAACATTAAAACCTTCCTCATTATAAACAGCTCCTTTAGAATCTGAAACACCAACAATAGTATAACCACTTTTAACTAATAATCTTGCAGCATTCATTCCAGCATTACCAAAACCTTGAATAATTACCTTTTTAGTTTTAATCTCAAGCTTTTTCATTGCCTCTTCAAGAACATAAACACCACCTAATGCAGTTGCAATATCACGGACCATAGACCCACCTAATTCTAATGGTTTACCAGTGATCACCCCAGGACAATGTTCTCCTTTAATGGTCTCATATTCATCTAACATCCAAGACATGACTTGGCTATCAGTGTAAACGTCTGGAGCAGGAATATCTTTTGTTGGACCAATAAAATCATGAAAAGCTTGTACAAATTTTCTACTTAGTTCCTCTAATTCTACTTGTTTTAACTCTTTAGGATTAACAGTTATACCACCTTTAGCACCACCAAATGGGAGGTTCATAACTGCAGTCTTCAAACTCATCCAAAATGATAAAGCCATAACTTCATCTTCAGAAACATTCTGGTGGTATCTAATTCCACCTTTAGTTGGTCCACGTGCATCATTAAATTGTATACGATAAGCGTTATAATTTTTCCCGTTAACTTCTAATTCTGCTTTGTAACTTCGTTGAGGATTTTTTAACAAATTCAACTCTGAAGAATTAAATTTTGCAATACCTCCAATCTTGTCAATAAAATTAATAATTTGTGTGAATTTCATAACTTATAGTAACAACAGTTCATTTTTAAATCTTATGAGTTAACAGAAAATAAATAAAAAGATTAGTTATAAGATATCAAGATGTCGTCCCCTTCTTCTATAAAATATTCCTCATAGGAATAATCTTGTTCATCATTAACATGAAAAGTTAACTCAAATTGATCGTTACTACAAAGTTGTTGGCTACCAATAATCAAACAGTCCCCAGAAATACGCATACCAAATTTTTCTAATAAATGTTTAACCTGTAAATTGTCACCATTGAAAGTCATAGAACCATCATCAAGTGTAAAGAATATACTCCCCTGCCCGAAAACTTTAGAAAACTCATCAAGGAATAAGTCTTCACCTTGAACATTAATTTTGAGATCAAAACTTTTCTTATCTGGACTAAATTTATGATAAGGATCCCCATCACAAGAACTTGCTTCACACATATTTTGGTAACATAACACATTCTGAATTGAACCATTATTACAAACTAAAATACAATCAGAATCACTTAAACAAACTCCTTCCGCTAATCCTTGATCTTCTGATGTAGAACTACTGTCTTCACTTGCAAAGTATAATGCTCCTGGTAAAGTGAAACCTGCAACAATTAAGATAGTTAAAAGTAATAAAGAATATTTTTTAAATTGTTTTTTATATCTCATGAGAGTAATATTTTACGATTTAATATAAAAACCTATCTATCCTGTATTAAATATCTGTAAATTGAAAGAACCAATATTAATTCATTTGGCTAATCCAGAATGATTTAATACAAATTCAACATTTTCATGCATACCTTTAGTAAGGTCAGATTCCCTTAAACAACTGCCACCATAAAAAATTTGGTTATCTCTTAACTGAGAGAATTTATTGAAC
>CAYMTF010000079.1:0-4401 GCA_964393295.1 uncultured Methanosarcinales archaeon
AAATTCAGATAAATTAACACCACCCTCCAAGGCCGATCTATTAAGCATAAAAGGAGTTTTGATTAAATCAAAACCATCCGCCATTAATTTGTCCATTGCATAACGTTGTAATGCAAAACTAAGAAGTACAGCTTCATTCTTAAGGTAATAAAACCTTGCACCTGAATTTTTTGCAGCTGTGTCTAAATCAATAATATCCAAATCTAATCCTAATTCAATATGGTCCTTTATTGGAAACTTAAATGATGGTTTCTTACCAACAGTTTTAATAACAACATTATCATTCTCATCCTTCCCTGATGGGACTTTATCTTGCAATATATTACCTACTTTTTTAATTGAATCTTGTCTCTCCTGAAAAAGTTTATTAACAATATCTTCTTGTGACTTTAATTCCTTAATTGCTTTTTTCATTAAAGAGATCTTTTTTTGTGCTAAGGATTCTTTTTTTGCTTTTTTTGCTTTATTAATTTCTTCAGAGATAACATTACGCTTATGTTTAAGTTGTTCAACTTTTTGTAATTCTTTTTTCCACTTCTTATCCTGGTCAAGAATTAAATCAACTATTTTGGGATCGTGGCCCCTTCTTTTTTCTGAATCTTTAATTAAATCAGAATTCTCTCTAATTATTTTAATTGATAACATGATTCATAAAATATTAGTTAAATCCTATATAAAACTTTTTGTAAAGAGAAGGTCCTAATTAATACAATTCTATGGTCCATCTGTTAAATGACATCTTAACCTCAGAGATTAGAACAAATTTAATAGAAATATATATAAACAAAAAAATAATCATTTTTATAAAATAAGAGGTATGGTAAATAAAAAAAATTTTTTACTAGTTGTATTTTTACTAATTCTATCTTTAATCATACAAACTGTATCTGCTGAGAATGTAACCATAGATTGTGGTAATGAATTAAACTGCTTAATTAATAATTCTCAAACATGTTTATCATCACAAGTTCAATATAATTATCAGTTCAATAGCACTAATGGAGATTATTATAACTGGACAGATCAAATAATTATTTCTAATTCTAGTGATATAAATTGTTCTTTGTTTATTGAAACTACATATGTATCAATCAATGAAACTAATAGTTCTGAATTTGTAGGGTTTAATGGTTCATGCCAATTTAATAACAATAACCTTACAGAGTTCATCACATATTATTATTCTACAGATAATTATGATCTTAGTCAATATGGTACTATAGGGAATTGTTCAGGGAAATTATTTGAATTATTTGGGATTATCCCAATGGAAGATGTAGGGGTTAGTGATCAAGAAGAAGATGAAGAGGATACTTCATCCACCACGACAAGTAATGGATCTGAGAGTAATACAACTGATTATTCATGTATAACTGATACAGATTGTTCTTTACATGGAGAATCTTATTATTGTAGTGAATTAACTTCAATTTGTGTTGATAATAGCACAGATTATTCTAATGATGATTTATCAGAAGTTAGTGCAAGCGTTGCTAGTTTAAGTAACAGCATAAATAATCTAAAAGAACAACTAAATGAATTGAATAATTCTGTTGGAGATTATGTGACAGTTATTGATAGAAATGTTTTAACATTATCTGATGCAGTTTCTAAATTAGAACAATATGATGTCAATTTTGGAAGTGAATTATCAACTGTTTCATCTAAAATAGATAACATTGAAGTAGATCTAGAAGAAACTGTAGGTGAACTTAGTAATATTGAAAGTGATGCAAATACTGCTTTATCAGGATTAGAGATACTAGAGCAAGATATAACTTCAACCAAAGAAGAAGTAAGTAATGTTGAGACAAAATTAGAACAAAGAGCAGAGAAAGAATCATTATTACGTAATGTAGCATTGATGATAATAGTTTTAGTTATTTTCATATCATTACTATATTTTATTTTGTCACATCACAAAATCAGAAAGGTTAGACATGTTGACAGAGAGGTGAAAGATTACTTAATTAAACATATAAAAAGTGGATCTGCTTATGAGGTAATTAGAAAACATCTATCAAAAGCAGGTTGGCCAGATAAAGAGATTAAAAGGGTTTATTATTTTAATTATCTAAAGTCAAAAGGGAAAGTTGCAAAAGATAAGAAATTTCACTCATCTGTACCACCTAACAATAAAAAAATCATAGCAATCTCGATGATTTCATTATTAATTTTAAGCTCATTAATATTATTCGTAAGTAATTCCACTGGTCAAGCAATCCATACACAAAAATTGATTGGTGGGGAAGTTGACGGAACATCAGGTGTTGTTACTTACGAGATTGAATGTACTTCTCCGCATATTCTAAATGAAGATGGTGATTATTGTTGTTTAGACACAAATAACAACAACAAATGTGATTATTTAGAAAATAGAGATGAAGAAGTTGAAGATGAATTTGGTGTTATAACAAGAACAATACAAAATAGCAACAGTTGTGATGATAACCTTCAATGTGCTTCTGGACTTTGTATAGAAAATGAATGTGGAGTATTACATGAATTATATGATGGTACTGGTGATTGCTCAAGGCTATGCGATTATTATTCAGTTAAAGTGTCAACAAGTGATGGAGAAACCTATAACGTAGCATCAAATTATGGGAGTTATACCGCGGCTGGAGGTTTAGAATGGAAAGTTCTTAATGGAGTTGATCATTGTCAAGGTGAGCCTGCAAAGATACCAATCAAGATTAGCACTAAAAGAACTGGCGAAACTATAAGTGAAAAAGTAATTATTTTACATGAAGGGGAAAATAGTGATTTCTTTACACATCCAGATATTGATAGTTTGGCATTTAGATTAACAATAGAAGATATCTACGAGGTATGTGAATAAAAAATTAAATTAAATTAAATTAAATTAGATTAACTCTTAGTTCATAATCAAATCTACTTAAAAATTCTTGAGCAATTTCTTTATCTTTCCCAATAAGTTGGTAATAAACATCTTTACAGAAACAATGTGCACATAAACCCATGGATTTATTGCAATGTAAACAAGTGCTTTCTCCTTCAATCTGAGGCGCATCAATCTCCTCAGCTAATTCAGGATTCTTTTCTGCTACCATTACCTTCATCTGTAATGACAAACATTCTGGACATACTGGGTTACTAATTACTTCATTACAATCTACACACCTACAAAAAACACCATTACTTCTATGTCTTGTATCTATGTTGTCTTTCCCAAATGCTAATCTTTCTATGACATCCATCTTTATCACACCTCTAATTTTCCTCTCTTTGCACCTCTTATACAAAAAAAAGGATGTTATCAATAAATTCACTCAACTATCTTTCCACTTTAAATTTCAATAAAATAAAAATTTTGAAAAAAGAGAAAAGAAAAATATCTAATTACAACACTTGACGAAATAAAAAATACAGATATTTTGTTTGAATTTTTTGAGCACATGACAAAGGAAGTAAAGCTTATATATATGTGTTGTGTTTTTTATCTATATGGTATATATACGAGTTAAAAAAATTAACAAGTATAACTATGCTTATCTTGTTGAAAGTTTTCAAACAAAAAATGGTTCTAGACAGAAAGTAAAAAAATACTTAGGTAGAATATATCACTTTGAAAGAAAAAAAGAGAAACAAGAAACCTATTTAAACCCATCAGACAAAAAATCATTTGTTCTTAATATGATTATACCAGAACTGTTAAGTTTAGGATTTAATAAAATAAAAAAAGAACTGATTCTAAAAAATTTGATATTCAATACTGAAAAATTAACATTAAAAAAAAGAACTAAGTCTGAAACGTTAAAAGATGCAATAATATCATTAAATGAAGGATATATTTGTAGTTTTACATTACAACGTTTATTAAAATTTGAAAAAACAGACAACTTGAAAAAAGATGCAACATTATTAGCAAAATATTTCTTAGAAGCAGGTATAAAAATATCTCAACAAGATTTCATTACATATTATCAATTATTGTAAAATAGAAAATACTTGTATAGATCTAATTAAAAGAAAAAAAACACCATGGTCCCAGAGGGGTGAGGGTGGTAGAATGGAACAACACGGCGTTTTCTTATCTTGATATAGACAGTAAAAGCAAACTAGTATATAAATGTTACTATTTCGTATACTGGTTGTGCTTTATTCACTGGTTTTTATTAATAAAACCATAATATTAAGAAAAAAATTGTTTTAAATAACTATTATAATCTTTAGTAACAATCAAACCTTCTTTAGGTAAACAATCAAAATAATTTTTCCAAGCGAAACGTTCTTCCAAATAGATAATAGCGCCACGATCTTTTTCTGACCTAATACACCTCCCAGCAGATTGGATACATTTATTCATTGCAGGATTTGTGTAGGCATAAGACCAACCTTTTCCAAATTTTAGATCATAATAAGCAATCATTTCTCTTG
>CAYMTF010000080.1:0-4084 GCA_964393295.1 uncultured Methanosarcinales archaeon
GCTTTTTTCAATGCAGGCGCATCATTAACACCATCTCCAGTCATAGCAACAACATAACCTTTTTTTTGAAGAGTCTTAACAATTCTTAATTTGTGTTCAGGTTTAACTCTAGCACAAATTCCAATGTTCTTAATTTCTTTACCTAAATTTTTTATCCTTTGTAATTGTTGACCTGTGAAAGATTTACCCACTACACCTAATTGTTTAGCTATTGCTTGAGCAGTTGTCAAGTGATCACCTGTAATCATTATCACTTTTATCCCTGCTTCCTGACACCTTTTAATCGATTCTTTCACTTCTTCCCGTGGTGGATCAATCATTGCTTGTAATCCTAGAAATATTAAATCTTTTTCAGCAGAAGTTTTATTAGAATAATTATCGTTATAAGCGAACCCTAAAACTCTTAATGCTTGTTTAGCATAAGTTTCATTCTGTTTTAATATCTGTTTCTTTTTTTCTTTGTTTAATCGATAAACTTTTCCATTAATTAAAATCCTATTACATTGTTTGATTATAATGTCTGGTGCACCTTTAGTATATGAGATGAATTCTTTTCTCTTTTTTATGAAAGTTTCTTTGATCGAAGGGTCTTTAACCTTGTGTATGGTTGTCATCATTTTCCTTTCTGAGGTGAAAGGAATTTCTTCTATTCTGGGATAATATTTTTCTATCCTATTATGATTAAAACCAGCTTTTTCTCCAGATACTATTAATGCTGCTTCAGTTGGGTCACCGATCAGTTCTCTATTCTTTCCTTTCTTCTCTTCATTTAATTTAGCATCATTACAAAGAATTCCAGCTCTTAGTAATTGGTGTAGAGGTAATGGGTTTGCTAGTTTGTTATCTAAAGTGAATGTTCCATTTTTTTTATAACCAGAACCAGTAATTTGGTAGTCATTTTCATTAGCCCATATCTTGGTTACAGTCATTTGATTGTGGGTTAAAGTTCCAGTCTTATCTGTACAAATAACATTTACTGAACCTAAAGTTTCAACAGAAGGAAGTTTTCTTACCAAGACGTTCTTTTTGATCATCTTTTGTACTCATAACGCTAAACTTACTGTAATTACTGCGGGTAAACCTTCTGGAATTGCTGCAACAGCTAAAGCTATAGAAGTCATGAACATAGTTACTAAATCTTTACCACCTATAATTCCTGCAAAGAATACAGTTATTGCTACTATAATAACTGCATATGTAAGATATTTCCCTAATTCTCTAAGCTTTTTTTGTAAAGGGGTATATTTCTCACTTGCTTCTTGTATTAATGATGCTATTTTTCCAATCTCAGAGTCCATCCCTGTTTTAACAACTAATGCTAACGCTCTACCTTTAGAAATTACTGTCCCTGCAAAAACCATATTTTTTTGTTCTGCTAAGACTGTATTATCTTCTAAGATACTATCATGTTTATTGATTGGTTGTGATTCTCCAGTTAATGGACCTTCTTGAGTCTCTAAATTATGAACTTCTATTAATCGACAATCTGCAGGAACTTTGTCACCTGTTTCTAAAGCTATGATATCACCTGGTACCAAGAATTTACTATCTATCTTGATTTCTTTTTTGTTTCTGAATACTTTTGCTTTTAATGATGATAACTTTTGTAATGCTTCAATAGATTTTTCAGCTTTAAATTCTTGAACAAACCCTAATACTGCATTTAAAATAATTATTACTGCTATTACTATTGCATCAATTTCTTCTTTTAGGAGTATTGATACTATTAATGCAAAAATTAAAATCCAAACTAAAGGACTATTAAATTGTTCAAGAAATATTTTGAATGGATGAATTTTATGTTCTTGTTTAAGTTCGTTAGGTCCATATTTCAACAACCTTTTTTTGGCATCCAAACTAGTAAGTCCATGTTTTGAAGAATTTAAATTTTTAATAGCACTTTCTTTAGTTTGATCAAAATACATCTTTAAATTAACCCTCTTTATTATTTTGGTAAATATTCTGATTAATATAAAGGTTTTGAAAACTTATTTATCTCTTAAGGAGATATGCTTCATTTTCAATAAGAATGCTCAAGTTACAATCTTCTCCCAATTTGTTTATCTTTTTTTCAATAGTTTCTGATAAGGAGTCAGTATTATATGTCTCATTAAAAAGGATCATATTATTACTTCTTTTAGTTTCATGGATAAAGTTTATTTTATATCCTACAGTTGTATATTTTTCTGGGTTAAATTTAATATCATGGTATTCTGTGGTTATTCTGATATCATAGGGGGTATTATTATCATTTATTAGGTCACACAAAATTCCCCAGGGGTTAGAATATCTGTGGTTTTCACAACTCATATTTTTTATTTTTATTTTCTGTTTATAAATATTATTAAAAATGGTTTCTATAGCAGTTAAACGTATTCTTTTGTGGGGTTTAAATCAGTTATATTTATATAGTGTAATTTATTGTTATTTCTTATCTATGTATGAGATGAAAAAGGAGGGTTTAGTAATTTTTTTAGTGTTAGCTATCCTTGTTGTTTTGTCTGGTTTTTTTCTAATATCTGGAGATGGGATTACTGGAGGTGTTATAGTTGCTGATCAGTTAGGTAATAATGTTGTTTCTGATGATTTTAATAAGATTGCAATTAAAGATGATATAAAAAATTCAAACCAAGTTTCATCAAAAAGTTTAGACAATGAAGGTTTGTCAATCTCTCAGGGGTGTGTTGGACCTGATCCGTGTAATGCTAATGAAGAATGGTATTGTGTTGAAATGTTTGATTCTTTTAATAACGGTTGGAATGGTAATGTTTTAACTATCGATAGTTCTGTTTATGGATCAAATTTTAATAGTGGGTCATCTGCTTTTGAGTCTCATTGTTCTGAATGTGGCACTTACCCTGTAACTTGTGGTGGGGGTACTTATCAAAATGAAGTTTCATGGGAATTACATCATGATAATTCTAATGTGGTACTTAATGGAGGCGCTCCCTATAGTGGTGTGTTAAGAGTCCCAGGTACTTGTAAGGGTCCTTGTGATCAGGAGAATAGTTTATGGATGAATTTTGATAATGGGTATTTTGTAAGATATGATACAAGTGTTCCAATTTCTTCTTTCGAATTTAAGATTGATGGTACAAATGTTGATATTGATTATTTGTCTCTTTCATCCTCTCTTCAAAGTATCGGTTTTAGTGTAACTTATTCTGTTGATATGATTGAGAGTGATTCACCTTCCGGTGCTTTAATCCCAATAGGAACAGATTTTTTTCTTGAATTTGGTTTATCAAATGGGTCTGGACCAGTTAGTAGAATAACTGATCTAATTTTTCGTGATGAATATGGAAATATAATCCCCTCTTTTAATTATGACGATGGTGTTTGTGATTGTGGCTTTTTACCACCACCATTGTTATTAAATCCTGGTATGGATTATAAATATTTAGAATTAGAATATGATGTTTATTCAGATGGTACTTGTTTTATAATTGATGAACCTGGTATAACATTAGATTGTAATGGTTACAGTATCTTTTTTGGTTCAGGTGGAATTTCAGCTGATCCAGATCCTTCAGCGATAAAGAGTGTATCTAATGATGATATAACTATTAAAAATTGTAATATTGTTGATCAATTTCCTGATTCTGCTCCTTATGCGGCTATTGATATACAATATGGTTCAAATATGTTAATTAAAGATAATCTTATCACTTCAGAGTCTGGTGGGATAAGTTTTTCATCTAGTGACAATAGTTTAATAGAAGGTAATAGTGTATTATCTAAAGATTATTCTATATATCTGGGACCGTCTACTTATGATACCTTATTACTAAATAATGACTTGGTTAGCTCTGTAACTGGTGTTGCAATTTCAGACAGTAGTGGAGCTGCTAATCAGAATAGAATTATATACAGTAATAATTTTGGTGAAATTGATTGGATTGATAATAATTTTTTAACTGATTTAAGTTTAGAGGGTGATATTGGATTCTCTTCTAATAATCCTACTATTAGTTATAATTCTGTTGAATTAAACCCCAACGCTTTTTCTACTGGTAGTATTAATTCAGGATCTGATTTAGAGTTTTATGATGTTATGGGATTGACAACTCCATTTCCACAAAGG
>CAYMTF010000080.1:4094-4375 GCA_964393295.1 uncultured Methanosarcinales archaeon
GTTTGAGTGGTTGTTCACCTGTAACAGATTTAGGTTCAGGTGATTATAAATTCACGGCTGATGGCTTTAGCAATTATGGTATCGCTAATAATAATCCACCTCAATTAAGTAACCTTATATTAACCCCAAATGCCATTTTTACTAATACTGATGCTGTAGCTTCTGTTAATTATTTAGATTTAGAGAATCAAACTGGTACAATATATTTTCAATGGTATGTTAATGGTGTTAATGTTTATAATCAAACGAGAAATAATATATCGAATGGTTCTGTAGATGTT
>CAYMTF010000081.1:0-4363 GCA_964393295.1 uncultured Methanosarcinales archaeon
CATTATTAATTATTTTAACATCTGTGCCCTTTTCTAATGCTTCTTTCCAAATATCAATGTGTGTTGTAGCGCTAACTGGATCTCCAATGACTAAAAATGCAACATTTTGATCTTTTGCTTCCAAAATAATCTTATTCATACCTTGTTCAGAACTATTTCTATCAGAGATGGTTATCTTTTTCCCATACAATTCCTCTAAATCTTTGATAGAACATTGTAATAATGAGGTGTAATTTTCTAAATAAATTTTTTCACAAGATTTTATAATTTTCAATCCTTTAACAGAAATATCGTTTTGATCACAAAGTCCTAACCCAATAATGTATAAAGTCATTATTTTTTACCCTTTGCTGCTGCCTTTTTCTTCACCGTTTTTTTCTTTGCAGTTTTCTTTTTAGCTGTTTTTTTCTTTTTACTACCTGGCTTTTTAACAATTGGTTTATCCACTTCAACCTTACCAGCTATTATCCTCATCATAGTTTGACATTTAGGATAATTATTACAACCTAAGAACTCACCATAAAAACTTTTTCTGAGTACCATTTTCCCAACATTACAGGTTGGACAAGTTATTCCCTCTTCTTTATATTTCGGACCAGCTTCTTCACCAGGTTTGAGAACTTCTACGCCGTCTTCTAATCTTGAAGAACAATTCTCGTTCAAACATCTTTTGATCTTTTTTCTTCCACTCCCTGCTTCAATGATTGGGTGTTTACAAACTTCGCATACATCGCCATTATATTTTAATAATCCAGTTTTTGGTACTTTGAATGTTCGTTTACAATCTGGATATTTGCTACATGCTACAAACCTTCCAAATTTACCCAGTTTAACCATCAATTTACCTTTATGCTCACAATCTGGACAGTTACCCATATAATTTGCAATATCACGTGATTCTTTAACAGACTTCAATAATTCTTCTCCTATCTCTACTTCTTTATTTTTGAAATCTCCTAATAATTTAGTTAAGAATTTTTTAGCTTTATCTAGAACTTGTTCTTGTTTTTCTTTCCCATCTCTGATTTTTTCCATGTCTTCTTCAAAATCAGCTGTTAATTTTTCATCAATAATTCTGTCTGCATACTTTTCTAAAATCTCTATAGTTTCAATACCAAATTTACTAACTGTAATTTGGACACCTTCAACATATCCTCTCTTGAAAAGTCTATCAAGGATATCCGCTCTAGTTGCTTTAGTTCCAAGATTTCTTTTTTCTAATTCTTTAATGATAGAACTTTGATTGAAACGTTTTGGTGGTTGAGTTTCCTTGTCATGTTTAGTTATTTTCTCAACTTTAATAGTTTCACCTTCTTCCATATCTGGTAATGTAATCTCTTCAATTTTCTGTAATGGTTCTAGTACCCTTAGTTTTAAATAATTCCGATTTGGCATCAAGTGTTACAGTCATTGTTTCTCTCAATGCAGGTTCACCAAAAGTTGCCATGAATCTTTTTACAATTAAATCATAAATTTTCCCTTCCCTTGGATCAAGACCTTCTGGTATTGAACCTGTTGGATAAATTGCTGGATGTGCAGGATCTGTTTTTTTCCCATTATTTGGAACTAGTTTCTTTTTCTTTAACAATTCTTTAGTTAACATCCCATATTGCGGTTGTTTTCCTAAATCTGTCAAAATTTTTTTGAATCCTAGTTTAGGATCTAATTGTTGAGAAGAAGTTCTAGGATATGAGGTTACACCTGCAAGGTATAATTTCTGTGCTAAACTTAATGTTTCTTTTGGAGTGATCTTAAATTGAGAATATGATTCTGATTGTAAATCTGTTAAATTGAAAGGTGTTGGCTGTTTCTGTTGTCTTTGAATCCTTTTAATTTCTGTAACTGTTGCTTCTTTACACCCTTCAACAACTTTCATTATTTTTTCTGCTACATCTTTTTCAAAAATTTTCCCTTTAATATGGTCTCCTTCAATAGCATTTGATTTTATTTTTCCATCTAATGTGATAACCCAGAAAGGTTCAGGTTTGAAGCTCATAATTTCTCTTTCTCGATCCACTAACATCTTTAATGCTGGACCTTGAACCCTTCCTGAAGACATTATTTTAAAAGAACCTGCAGCTTTGACTGCGGAAGTTAAAGCTCTAGATAAATTAATCCCATAAAACCAATCAAGTTTATGTCTAGTTTCTCCTGCTAAAGCTTGTCCCCAATCAATTTTTTTATCTTTAGTTTCATATGATTTTATTAGGTCTGCCTTTGTTAATGTTGAGAACTTCATTCTGTTTGCATCTTTTTGTTTACATGCAAATCTAACAACATTTAATCCAATAACTTCTCCTTCAACATCATAATCACAAGCTACTGTGAATTCATCAACTTCTTTGCTTAACTTTTCAATTATATCAATATAATTTTTCACATATTTTAGATCTTTATTACTTTTGTGCGATGCTTGCCATTCAATGCTAAAAACTGGATAATTCCACCCTTTTTTATCTTTCTCAACTAAACCGTAAAGGTGCCCAACTGCAGAAGCAACTAAAATTTCTTTTCCATTATGAGTTATTTGAAAATAAGAACCTTGTTTGTATTTTTTTTGAACTGGTGATTTATCCGCTAAAGCTGCTGCAATCTTCCTTGCTGAACTGGGCTTTTCTGTGATGATTAGTTCTGTCATTTTAATTTAAGGTCTACCTATCTATTAATAGTGTTGTTTTAGAGATTCTTTCTGTTACTTTAAAAATATTTGTGTTTATATATTATTTCTGTTATTTGGTTTTTCTCTCTCTTTTAATCTGATTTTAGGACTATTTTTAGTATTAATATAGTAAGGTTTATATTAGTTAACTTAATGAGATAATATATATTAGGTGATATAAAATGATCAAAAAGATATTATTAATTTTCACATTTTTATTATTAATTTCTTGTTCTTCCGAGGAATTAAGTTATGATGAATGTGATTTAAATCAAGATGGAACTACTTCAAATCTTGAAAAAAAACATTGTCTGCCAGATAATCAATTAGAAACTATTCCTGGTAATTTAGAAGAGAAATCTGAGGAAAATCAAGATGATTATCTAATTGAAGAAGAAGCAGAGCAAAAAGAGAGTTTAAATCAACCAATATTCCTTACTACTATGACTCATATGGAAGGAGGACATAATGACGACCAGAGCGAATTTGAATTTGAAAGACATATCAATCAATTAACTTTTGCTATGGATCTAGCTGATGAGTATGGTGCTAAAATCACAGTTGAATCTGAAAAACCATTCTCTAAAGCTAACACAATTTGGGACAATAATTTCATGCAAGAAATATTCAACAGGGGACATGGTGTTGGCACGCATTGTGATATAGGGTTTAAGAGTGAGGGTTTAAGTTATGGTGATTATGTAGATCAATTAAAGGAGAATAAAGAATTAGTAGATGACTTAATTGGCGCTGAAAATAACTGGGGTTGTAGTGGTGCTGGTAGTGCTTTAGATTGGGTTTCTGGTTTACAAGAAGCGGGATTCATTTATGTTAATGGTGTTGTTGGTATGCATTTACTTGCAATTCCACTAGATGAAAGGCCAGAAGGATATAGTGATTCTGCAATAATGAGTGGTGGAAGATATCATGACCATATCCCTACTGAGATACTAGATAGAACATATTTAAGAATGTTATCTGATGCTAATGATTTTGAAGATGATGGTAATGGTTTAATAGTCTCTGCAGGTTCAATGGGAAAATTAAGTGCTATTTCTGAAGGTGGATACGATTCTGGAGCTTATATTAAAGAGGCAGAGTTAAGTTCTGCGGATATAGATAAGTTTGTAGAATTGTTGTATGATATAGATGATCAACGTGATAGATCAAAAATATCTAAAGTTGATTTATATTTTGCTGTTAATCAATGGAAAGAGAATGAGGAAGATCATTTAAGATATTTCTTTGAGAAGATGCAAGAATTAGAAAAGGAAGGGATAATAAAATGGGCAACACAAAAAGAAGTTGTTGAAACTTATTTAGATGTGATTTAGTAAGATGGTTAAAATAAGAATATTGATAATAGTTTTTATTGTTTTACTGACCGTTTCGTGTTCTTCTGAGGAAGTAATTTTTGATGAGTGTGATATTAATCAAGATGGAATCACATCTAAAATTGAAGTTAAAAAATGTCTTACAAATATTCCGGAAGAATCAATTGTCAAGGAAGACAATGAATTAATGGATGAAGTTCAAAATGATGAAAAAATTGAGGAAGAGGCCGAATATTTAAATTCAGAGGAAATAGAAGTAAATATAGATTATGTGATGTTTGTTCTAAATGTTCATGGTTGGGTTTTCCCGGATAAAAGTGCAGATGCAATTCTTAAAACAATAGAATTGCATGAAGGGTATGATATCCCT
>CAYMTF010000082.1:0-4333 GCA_964393295.1 uncultured Methanosarcinales archaeon
GCTAAGTCATTAGGACAAGCTAAAAAGGAATTTGAAAAAGGTGTCAAAGAGGCTATTTCTGCTTCAAAGAAGCTACAAGGGTTAACAATTGATGTTGCTTTCACATCTAGGTTAGTTAGGGCACAAGAAACATTACTTCTTATCTTAGCAAAACAAAATTATACAGGTATCTTTTTGCATGGTGGAAAACAAACTAATAAATGGTCTTTGCATCCTGGAAGATTAAGCAAATGTGAGATCCCAATTTATTCTAGTACTGCATTAAATGAACGTTATTATGGTAACCTTCAAGGTAGGGATAAAGCAAAAACAAGAAAAAAATATGGTCCTGAAAAAGTTCATCTTTGGAGAAGGAGTTATAGTACTAGGCCTCCAGGTGGTGAAAGTTTGAAAGATACTTATAATCGTGCTGTACCATATTTTAAAAAAGAGATTTTACCAGAATTGAAAAAAGGAAAAAATGTGATTGTTTCTGCTCATGGTAACAGTTTGAGATCAATTATAAAATATTTGGATAATATTTCTATTGAAGATATCCCAAACCTTGAACTTCCTACTGGGAAAGCAATAGTTTATCAGTATTCAAGAGGGAAATTAATCAGAAAGGATCATATGCATTCTTTCAAAAGAAAAATACATTGGAAAAAACCAAATAAAAAGAATTAATTTAAAACTGTGGTTAAATCATTATCCCAGTTCTCATAATAAACTCTGTCTGCCATCTCTGAAATTGCTGCTTTAGAAACGTGTTCTGATCCTTTTAGTGTAGGTGGGTGTGACCATTC
Source organism: uncultured Methanosarcinales archaeon (assembly GCA_964393295.1). Lineage (GTDB taxonomy): Archaea > Nanobdellota > Nanobdellia > Woesearchaeales > GW2011-AR9 > CAYFJV01. The sequence continues at coordinate 786 of CAYMTF010000082.1, forward strand.
TCTCATATTACCCCAATCAGATGGTTCAGAGTTTGCATCATGTTCATTGTATGTTGCTTCTTCAATAATATCAAAAATATAAGATTCATCTGGATTTAACCTAGTCCATAAATTAGCTGTATGAAAAAAACCGTCAAATGCTTGATGTATATGTGGTTTATCTAATGCTGGATGGACATGATCTTCTTCGGAGAAAACTAACATAACTTTTAAATTACTGTTTAAATTAGGATAATAATCAACAGTTTCTCTTGTTTCCCAAATTGATTCTGTTTCTTCTAAAGTTCCTAAGTCAGTTGGCCATAAACTTATATCAGAAAATGAATCGCTTGAAGTAAGCGATGTAATTAAATCAACACTATAATAATTTTTACCATTCAGGTTTGGGACTCTATCTCCTAACATAAAATCATCTGAATCATAAACATTATTGTTGTTATTATCAAAATATATTTTTTGTAAACTAAAATCATATTCTATATTTGAGTAATCAATATTCAAATCAGTAGAGGAGTAACTTGCAGGATATTTATATGCATCATTAAATAATGGTTTCTTCAAATCCCAATGGCCAACTTCTACAGTTGACAATTTATCAATTGTCGGATTTTCTCTACCTACAAAATAATTAATTTCAGATAATTCACTGTTATAATATGAAAGTGTGTTTGTTGCTAATATCCCTGGATGTGAGAATGCGAAGAAACCAACATTTTCAGATAAAACTCCAAAATCAAATAATTCTGAGATATATTTTCCATCATTATTTGTTGTTTGACCTAAAGCAAAAAGGGCTATATCTTTTTGTGCGGTAATACTTTCAAAACCACCATAATCATTTACCCCTGTACTCTCAACTCCTACTCCCATTGCAACTTTCCCAGGGAGCATATAACTTATTTGTATAAAACCAGCATCTAATGACCACAAATCATCATTAAACTTACTTGATGGAGTAAAAAATGTTGGAGTCATTATTATAATAGGTGATCCATCAGAATATCTTGTATATGTTGGTGCTGAAATTTTTAGAACTATCAAATTGTCACCAGATTCTATGTATGTGATTATTTCTTCTCCTAATCCAATTAATGTTTCTTCTGAGTCAGAATATTCTAATTTAGAATTGTCATCCCCACAAACACCAGTTCTAGAATTTTTTATATCACTAATTTCTTCAAAATTTCCTTGTAACCAATGAACCATTTCACCATTGAGATCATATAATCCTAAACCATTTTTTATTATTACATTATCCTCAAAACAACTAACAATTGTTATCAAATAATCTTCTGTACAAAATTCTGGATGACCAACACTTGTTTTTTGACAATCTGAGTATATGCTCATGTCTGGTACAATTTTATTTATTTCTGACCATTCATTATTGATTAGATCTCTAAATTTTAAAGTGTTTCCAGATTGACAAAAATATTTTTCTCCTGATGGGCTAACAGACCCATGAGTACAACCATCACTTTCATCTGAAAATTCAAATAAATCCTCAGTTTCTAAATTATAAATCATGTTTTGACCCCCAGCTGATTCCTTGTTTGAGAAATATAAAGCAACTAAATTGTTGTCAGGGAAAATGATTGGTTCTTTTATATCATTAAAAGGTAGTTCGGTTGTTTCAGAAAGAATAATTTCTCCATCTTCAGATGATATTTTTGCAACATAAGATTTAAAATTACCTTCACTATTTTTTTCCCAATAACTAAGTAAACTACTGTCATAACTTAGTATGGGACTTTGACCATTTTTAATTAGTAAACCATTTTCTCCTGTTTCAAAGATGTAATAATAGATATCTTTTTTATTTTTTTCACCTTTTCTTTCATATAATAAATATTTTTTATTGATATCATAACTTGGAAAAAATTCTCCAACATTTTCCTCATAAATAAGTTTGTTAAGTGATAAAACTTCTCCAGATTTTATTTCTACCTCTGCTGTGTATATGTCACATCCATCTGTCTCTCCTTTAACACATTGATCTCCTTCTGATCCTGCAAAAATGATATCAACTATTACAGGTGATTCTTCTGATTCAGGTGTAGTTTTTTTTTGATTTTCCAAACTTGGTTTTTTAAATTTTTCATCATCTAATGGTTTAACAATTGAATCTTCATTATTACATGATGAAATAGTAATAGAAATTATTATTAATAAAATTAAGAATATTATCTTTCTCATATCTTTAAATTCATTATTGATTTAATATATAAATTTTCTCTTGGTTTTAGAAACATATAAATATCTAAAAATAATCATACTTTCATAAAGAGGTCTTATTAATGAAATTAATTTTAAAAAAGAAACCAAAAAATGTAAGTATTGTTGAAGGTTTTCCTGGATTTGGTTTGATTGGAACAATTGTTACAGAGTATTTATTGGAACATTTGTCGACGGAAAAGATAGGTGTTGTGGAGATTGATGAATCCCCCGCAATGATTGCAATCCATAAAGGGGAAATAATCGAATCAATTTCAATACATTATAATAAAAAGTATAATCTTGTGATAATACATGCAATAAATGTTAAACCAGAACATAGTTGGAAATTAGCAGAGATTATTAATGAATTAGCAAAGAAATTAACTGCTAGAGAAATTATATCACTAGAAGGTGTTGGAAGTCCTAATAAGAGTAGTTCTAGGGTATTTTATTATTCGACAAAAGGGGATAAAGTTAAAGAAAAATTTAAAGGTAAAGCTTTGCCACTTATGGAGGGGATAATAGTGGGTGTTACAGGTGCTCTTTTGAGTAAAAATATTAAGACACCTATATTGGCATTATTTGGTGAGGCTAAAAGTAGTTTGCCAGATAGTAAATCTGCAGCAGAAATTTTAAAAGTTTTTAATTTCTATATGGGTATTAAATTAGATCCAAAACCATTAATGAAACAAGCTAAGGATTTTGAAGAGAAATTGAAAGGGTTAGTTTCAAAGAAAAGAACCGTCGGTAAAATGTCTCAAAAGAAAAGTTTGAGTTATGTAGGATAATTATAATGGCGTCTTTAATAAACAAATCATAAACTCCATTAGATAGGTTGGAAAAAAGAGAACTTTTTTTAGCAAAGTCTAATGATTTTAAGTATCATCTAAAATCTATAATAAATCATAAAAAACTTTTCTTTGTACATTTAACTAAATTTTTTCCAAGTGATGGTTCTCTTAAAACTTCTGGTGAAGCTATAAGAAATAAATTCAATTTATCTGAGCATGCAAGGGAAACTGGAGGAAATTGGGAAAATTGTCCTTTTGCTGTAATTGTTAATTGGAATGATCTTATTGATCGTATGGTTTGTATAAATGAAGTTGATTCCTTTACATTTGGATCAGTTGATTTTAAAAGTTTTAAAAACCCTAATAATTGTGTTGTGTTAGTTGATGATATAAAATTGAGACCTATTAATGTAGAAACAGAAAGTGATTTGGATGGTTCATTTGAGTTAGCAATGGATGGTTTAGGTTACCAATATAGGAATAAAAGGTCTATAAATGGTGTTCCAGTTCTTCCTTTAAGTAAATTATTTAATGATCTTG
>CAYMTF010000083.1:0-4302 GCA_964393295.1 uncultured Methanosarcinales archaeon
TGTTAAATCATCTTCACTTCTTTCACCAGATTGTAAAGTAATGCTCGGCCTCATAGTAACTGGAGGTATCTGTAATACTGTAACAACTAACCACTCAGGCCTTATCGAATTCTCATCAAAACCAAATAATTGGAGATCAGAATCATGTATCCGTTCTAATCTTGCTCTTACATCTATGGTACTTAACCTGTTTTCATCTTCATAAAAAGAATAAGGCTTGCTAATCTTGATAGTACCTTGTTTAACATCACAATGAGGACATTTCCCCTTCCCTTTATATTTACTAACTAACGCTCTAATTTCTCTCCTTTGAGCAGCAATACCTTGGTCTTGGCCAATCTCTTGTAAACGTCCAACTATACCAGGGATCTTATCTTCAGGGATTAAAACTCTACCACACCCTTTACAACAACACCTTAACAGATCATATATCTGTTTTACAAAGATAATATGTATTACCGGCCTAGCTAGTTCTATATGGCCAAAATGTCCCAAACATTCTTTTAATTTTCCATTACAAGTTTTACACCTTAAACCTGGATCAATAACTCCTAACCTAATATCCATTAAACCACCGTCAACTGGATAACCTTCCCTATCATAAAGTTCTGGTGTAACCACTTTAACTGCAGAAATATCCAATACCTGTTTTGGAGATATCATTGAAAAAGAGATATGTTCAATTTTTTTATGTACTTCTTGATTCATCTTAGTGCCCCGATTAATATTTATTTTTCAAATGCAATTTTGCATAAATTCCTAGACTTCTAACCTCATCCAATAATAATTTGAATGCATAACTCATCTCAATATTAGATAAGTCGACGTTATCCCCATAAAGATGAGAGATAGTAGCATTATTACGTTTTACATCATAATAACCAACTAACCCTGATTTCTCACAAATTGGAAGAACTACTCGATCTGAATCAAACCTCTCTTTAAGTAATAATGATGCTCCATGAGCAACAAAGGTGTCTTTCTCCATCTCACCTAACCTTAAACCACCTTCTTTAGCTTTACCCTCAGTAGGTTGTCTGGTTAAAAGTTGAATAGGACCTCTTGCCCTAGATTGCATTTTATTTGCAACCATATGTCTCAATCTCAGATAATACATGTTACCAACATAAATACGTGCAATCATTCTTTTACCTGTTATTCCATCATAAAAAATTTCAGTCCCATCTTCTTTGAAACCAAAATTTGATAATTGAGAACGAATATCTTCCTCTTTTTCAGAATCAAATAAAGTTGAATTGATATATCTACCACCTAAAGAACCAACTTTTGCTCCAACAAGTTCTAATAAATGAGACACAGTCATCCTTGAACTTACACCGTGAGGAGTAAATATTAAATCTGGATTAATCCCTGAGTGAGAAAAAGGTAAATCAGCAGAAGGTATTAAAATACCAGTAACTCCTTTCTGACCGTGTCGAGAGGTGAACTTATCTCCAATCTCTGGAATCCTTTCACTACGTAATCTTACTTGAACTAATTTGTTACCTTGTTCACTTTCGGTTAAAGTTACAAAGTCGGCAATTCCTGATTCACCATGTTTTAATGCTACTGAAGATTCTCTTCTCGTAGCAACAGAAAGATTATATTCATCTAAACTATTTAAAAACCTAGGAGGACTAGTTTTACCAATCACAACATCACGTTCACTAACTTTAGCTTCTAACTGAATAACACCATCTTCTTCTAACGACAAATAATCCTTCTCTGACCTGTAACCTTTAACTTCTTTATCTGGAATACACATATCATCAGTTAATCCACCACTGTATCTTAATAATTCAGTACTAACTGGACGGAAATAAGTACTTCTTGCTAAACCTCTCTGGACAGAAGATTTATTCAAAATAACTCCATCCTCCATGTTATATCCTTTATAAGACATAATTGCAACGATCATATTTTGACCAGCGGGATGTTCCCCAAACTTACTTACATCATGAATTTTAGTTTTCACAATTGGAAAATGAGGATAATGTAAAATATTAGAATCCATATCCATCCTAATATGATAATTTGCAGCATAATAACCTATTGCTTGTTTCTGATTCTTACTACCAATAATAAGCCTTGCTGATTGGTTGTAATTACCGAAAGGAACCAAAGAAGTAGTCAAACCACAAATAGAACCTGGAGTGATTTCCATATGAGTATGTTTATCAGTTAATTGATCTTCCTCAAAAGCAACTAATATATTCTCTTCTTCTGCAGCATCAACGTATTCAATTACCCCTTGTCTGATAAGGTCTTGCCAACATATTTCGTTAGCAGTTAACTGCTCAAGATGTTTCTTAGATAATAAAGATTTTCCATCCTTGATAATTATCAAAGGACGTAAAGCTCTTCCCCTCTGAGCATAAATTTTGACCTCGTCTAATTTATCATCATGATAAATACTAACTTCCTCATTAATACGACCATTTTTCCTTTGGTCTCTAAAATTTTGTACGAATTCTGAAGCCTCATCAATTTTTCCGATGAAAACTCCATCCATGTAAACTTCTGCCATTTTTATATTTTAAAATCTTAAATTTGTAAAAAATCAAACAATATTAAGAAGTTTTTACCCCCATTTCTTTGATTTTTGTTAATAACTCCTCTTCATCAACAACTTGAGAAATTGAACATAATAAAGATTGATTTTTTCTTAAACCAATGTTTGTTCCCTCTGGAGTTTCGATTGGGCATAACCTGCCAATATGAGTACAATGCAATTCTCTTGCTTCAAAATTTTCTTGACCACTTGAAAGAGGACTATTAACTTTTTGTAGATGAGATAACATAGCCAAAAAATTAATTCTGTCCATTCTTTGAGCTACTCCTTGTCTTCCACCAACCCATTCACCAGTTGCCATAGAAGAATAAATCCTGGAAGTCAATAATTTATCACGAATTATAACTTTTATTGAAGGCAATTTCCCTCTCTTAATAATCCTTTGAAAATTATAAATTATATCACTAGTTAAAACCTTAAAATTAGTTCTTAATAAATCTAGCAATAAATCGCCACTGAGTCTTAATCTTTTATTCATATAATGATCTTTATCATCAAGAGGACGTTCGTCTCTTAAAACTTGAACAAATTGTTTCAACATTTTACAGAGATTATTAGACTTATTTTTCCTGGAAGTTTTATCCATCCCAATGTGAGGCATCAAAAACCTATCAATCATGTCCCTTGTTCTTTCGACTCTAATTTCTTTATTTTGAGTAATTCCAGATTTCCTTGCTAAGTAATCTAAAGCGTCCTCTTGAGTTTTGATGTCAACAAATTCTAAAAGATTTAGTAAGATCTCATCATACATAATACTATCAGAAACACTTTTCATAATATCTTCATCTTTTAACATACCCAAAGCTTTCAAAACAACAATCACTGGGACTTGTTTTAATCTTGTAAAAGAAATTGAAACAATACCATCTTTCCCTAATTCCATGTTATGAGGTATTTTATAAGAACCAGCAGAAGAAAATAATCTCCCTATTAATTTTTTAGAAGTTTTATTTCTTTCAACTAAAAAGTTATTAGCAGCTAAATCTTCAATAGTAACTAATACTTTCTCTGTCCCATTAATAATGAAATAACCACCTGGATCTGAGGGGTCTTCACCATTCTTAACTAATTCCTCGACAGATAACTCATCTAAATTGCAATGTTTACTTCTTAACATTATTGGTAATTTTCCAATCTCTGCAATAAAATTTTCTCTCTGTACATCATTAATATAAGAACTCACTTCCAAAAAGATAGGAGCGGAATAAGATAATTTTCTTAATCTTGCTTCACTTGGATAAATCAACCTTTTACTACCGTCAGCTTCAACAACTTGAGGTTTTCCAACAGAGATTTTACCAAACCTAATCTTAAAAGATTCAATATTGTGTGGGATAATACTTGGTTCAACTTCCCTATTTTCAGCTACTACCTCAGCTAAACCTTTTTCAATAAAAATATTAAAAAAATTAATACTACTTTCGACAAATTGTTTCTCATCAAAATATTTATTTATAAGTATTGATCTATCCATTTATTACTCCTCTAAAGTATACAGAATCACCTGCACTTTGGCTTTTACGAACAATTTTGATTACATCTCCTGCTTTTGCATCAAGATGAGCAATTGCAGGATCTTCAGCTAGAATTTTTGGTAAATCCTTCTGAACAACATGATATTCTTGTAGAAGGGAATCTTTCTCGCTAGAATTTAATAAAGAGTGTTCAGGGACAAGGTTATGTTCTTTAATTTGTAATGCCATTTGAAATTATTTACCTTACTTGATTAT
>CAYMTF010000084.1:0-4270 GCA_964393295.1 uncultured Methanosarcinales archaeon
TCACTAAAATCACCCAAATCTGCACTAACAAAACTAACACATAAAATTGCAATTAACGTAAATATTACCTTCTTCATCTTCACCTACCTCTAATTAAAAAGCTATTATCAAGAATTAACAAAACTCACAGGTATATAAATATTCTCATTACAACAATAACTATCTAAAAAATCTTAAAAGAGTATTCTTAATCTTCTTCTTTCCACTAGAAACTTTTTTATCCTTTTTCGGACCGGCTAGATAATCTTTAATAATAACATCAATTTTTTTGTCAACTACTTCCTTACCAGGAAATAATTTTTCCAATCTTTTAAATTCCGGACTATGAAAGGAACTTCTCCCTTTACTAAATTGAAATTGTAACTTTTTATGTAATAACTCATGATACATTAAAAAATCTAAAACATCAACATCAGTTTCTTTAAAAACTTTTGAAACAGAAACCAAATCTCCATGATAATTGTAACATGCTAATCTCCTAGTTGAATATGTCCCCCAAGACAAATTTGGTTTTTTCATTGATCCCTCAAAAAAACTATCATTAACCCGTTCAAAAGATTCTTTTAAAATTGGATCACACTTAGTCTGACCAATAAAATCAGGGATCTGTTTTAGGAAATGGTTATACAGGTCAATATTCACATAAGAAATACTATTTTTATTTTTAACTTTAAACAACTTTAATAATAATGATTGAATTAAACCAATCTTGATCTCCTCATCAACATTTTTCCATTGGAGGTTGTATTTTATTTGAATTTCATTATCATATAATCTAATATTGGCATTAAAATCTTTTAACTGCACAGAATAAACCTCTTTAGTTTGATAATGAAACTCCCTCTCAGGAAATAATCGTCTATAAGATTCTTGAATCAGATCCATAAAAACCAGAAATAGGTTATAAAATAAAAAGATTACCTTTATTAAAACTATTTACTTAACTATCCAATAGGAAACCTAAGAATCGCTGCGTAACCACCAAGCCCTTTTAATTGGATCCCTTCACGAGTATCTAATGAAATAACTTTTATCTCTGTACCACCAACCTCTGCTTGTTCTTCAAGTTCTAATAATCGATCTTCTGGAACAGTCTCAGAAATAAGTAATACACCAACCGCATTCATACCTAAAGCTCTAATAATCTCTTTCTCACCATAAGCAGCTTTTGAGGGGTCATTAAGTAATAATTTCAAGAATTTCTGCACCACTTCTTTTTCTTGTGCCACTTCTTCTGCAGCTAAAAGATCTTCTGACTTGTCCAATAATTCTTGTAACCCAAATTCTCCTGTATAAGATAAATCCTTATTACCAATTATTTTCTTTTTTATATCTCCTGTGAGGAATTCGTAGTTTATGAAAGAGTTTACTGTAGTTCCGGGACCACCAATAATTATCCCTTTCAAATTATTACCTAGATGAAGATAGTTGTCTTTCATATAACCTGCAACCTTTTTGAAATGTGCTTTGTAAGCCCCTTCCCTTTGACGTGCAAACCTTTGCGCTGATTGGCCTCCCGCCTTAAATTTCCCAGGAACTTCTGAATGGGTTTTCTGTAAAATTTCTATACTTTTCCCTTTTAATAATGCTATAGTTGCATCTCTTCGATCTAAAACCACTAATCCATAAACAGTATCATCAACTAATTGTTCTGCCAAAATATCTGTCATGAATACTTTATCACACCTGTAAATCCTAGTGTTAATCGGGATTTTAGGTTCAAAACTCCATATTTTAAAATCTTGTTTTCCTTCTGTTGCCGCAACATTACCTGAAAAAACAGCTAAACCATTCTCAGGAGTTTTAGGCAAAGTTTTAAGGAATACAATCATCTTTTCCAAAGATGATTGAACATTCTTCCTGGTAGAAGAAGATTTAATATTTGATGCCGTTCCTTTCTCCTCATCTAAATGACCAATTATTTTATCTAAATTATAACCAGCAGGGATATAAACTGTAACAAACTCAGTATGTAAAGCTCTCGCTTCTTTTAACTCTTTTAACAACTTCTTAAGTGTTATTCTTTCCCTACCAGTTAATTTTACCATTAGAATTTACAAACGATTAAACGTTTTATAAAATTTGCCTATCAATTACAAAAATCATAACACAGATTCAACTTCTTCAAAAACTCGCTTCCAAACTAATCTTTTCCCTGAATCAAACACTACATAATCTAAACCCGCCTCAACAACCTCATCGAAACAAACATCAAAAATTTCACATTGAATATTTTCTTCAATTTTTTTCTTACTGTAATCACGTTTTTCTAATCTATCCCTCAATTTACTTATATTAGAACACTTCATCACAATAACTAAACCAAGCATCTTTTTGGGTAATAAATGTGCAACATGACTATCAAATACAAACTGTTGGTCAGGATTTTTTTTCAAAATCTGAGAGATCTCCTTTGCCAACACTTTCATATCAAGGTCATAACATCTCTTAGCCCTGTTATATCCTAATGAAACATTTTTATTTCTCTTGAAAATTTCATGCCAATCTATATGTGACCAACCTAATTTTTTACACAATTTTTCAGAAATAGTACTTTTCCCTGTGCCAGGTGTTCCAGTTACAACAACCAACTTGTTATCAGAAACCATCACTCAACTTATTCCTCTTTTTTAACTTTCTTTTTTTTGAAAAAAGAGAGAAAATTTAATTTATTCTTCTTAGCAACTTTCCTTCCTTCCAATTTAGATCTAAATTCTGGATCAGCTAACTTCTTTTCTTTTTGTCTTCTCTTTTTAATCAAACCACTTCGGCGATGTTTATGTTTTTTATACAATAGAGAACCCAACAAATTCCTACTAGTTAAAGCATCTAAAACTAATATTAACATAAATAAAATTAAAGCATATAATAATAACATTACTAAATCCTCTAATATTACAATAAAAGTGCTATTAAACAAAAATACTTCCCTGATCAATTTTTCTGTTATTACAAATGGATTCAACATAGTCAACTCTCTTAACCCAACAGACATCCCTTCCACAGGCAAAATTACACCAGATAAGAATAAGAATAAACTACCAGTAGAAATTGATCGAAAATTCCGTGTTACCTCAGAACAAAAATATTAACCAATCATATTACGAACATGTGTAAAAAAAGTTCAAGAAATCATCAAGATCAAAAATAAAAATGGTAAAATTGCCAAGGAATCTGGTATAAATAATAATGAGATTAGTAATATAACTAATAATTGGATTGATAAAATTATCAAGTTACTCAACACTGTTGCCAATACAAAAGTAACTTTTTTTACTGGAATTAAAAAATTCCTCAAATATGCAGGCGTATTTTTTTCCATCATCACTAATGTGTTCCCTAGCATGATAGACAAAAACATCACAATTAATGCCAGCAAACTTGGGAAAACATAATTTAATTGAGTTTTTTCAATAGAAATTTTTTCTATTTTAGTGATTAAAGGAGTCGTTATAGTCCCAGAATCACTAACCTGTAAATCGCCTAATTGTTTATTTAAAGAATCAAGATTACCTTTAAGATCATTAAGAGAAGAAGAAATCGTATCCACATTATCAGTTACAGAATCTGCATGACTATTTAATGAGCTTAACTTATCAGAAACAGTTAAAATATTATTATTTGCATTAATCAACTCTGCTTCTAACCCTTGAACAATTGTTTTAAGGTGAGAAAAACTATAATCGCTCTCTCCTGCCACTAATGCTATTGCATTCTGCAAATTTGTTCTTGTTGAACTAATTATATCTTCTATCTCTTCAACTTCATTAGTAGTAATATTATTTACTGAATTCACTTCTGAGGAAATATCTTCAAGATTCTCAACCCCGGAATTCATTCTACCAAGGATATATCTTTGAAACTCATCAAAAACATCCCATTCGACAGATTCATCTATTACGTTTAATTCTAATTCATTTAATAGATCAGATAAAGATGAAGAAGAAGAAGAGATCCCTTCATTAGAAGAAGCAATATTATCAATCTTTTCTATCTCTGTATCAATTTTCCCTTGTGTCTCAACAATGTTTGTAAAAATATCACTTACTAATTGTTCTGACAATTTTTGAGATTTAAGATTAAATTCTTTTTCTAATGCTTTCTGTACAATCCAAACAAGATTAATCCTACTTTGATCAATATGAAATGTAACTTCCGTAGGAGAATTATCAATAACTTCAAAATTAGATGGTAATTCTACACATGCATGAACAAAATCATATTTGATATCTCCCTTACATTCCCCTAAGTCATAATAAGTAATTACCTT
>CAYMTF010000085.1:0-4256 GCA_964393295.1 uncultured Methanosarcinales archaeon
AAAGGAATTTTCAAAACCTAAAAATTCAAACATATCAATACCAAAAAAATTAATCACATCAAAAATTTTACTTATTATACCTATTTTACTTGAAACTTCTCCCCAAATAGAAGAAACAACTTCAGAGAAGATATCATCTAAATTAACACCATTTTCAAGTAAACTTTTTATTAAATTAATTACGTTTCCTAAACCTGGAGCTACAAAATTAGCCACAGTTGTTCCAATTGACCATGCACTCTCTTTAATAAAATCATTTACTGTTTTAACTAAGGAAGGTGTATCCAGATCATTATTTAAATCCCCCTTATATTCAGAGATATGTCCAACAGTTCCCATCATTACTTCTAATAGACTGTTTGATAGTCCAATAGCACCAGGTATATTTGAAGGGTTCATGTAGATAGGATTATTTTCATCAAAAACAGAACTAATTGCAAAAGATTCCATTAAACTTTTAATGTCAAAATCATAATTTGAAATCCTATCACCGATAACATTTAAGTGATTTTCAATCTCTTTTTCACTTTTAGATTTTAGCAATGAATTGCAGGATTTATCTAAAAATTTGTCTTTTAAAGGGTCAGTATTAAGATACTCGGTTTCAGTTATAATTTTTTTAATCTCAGAATTAGCAATAATCTTACCTTTTGAATAGCTGGAATCTTTTATAGAATCTATATTCTGAATAGTTTTAGAAGACATTTCGAAAGCCTGGCCAATTAAATTTTCTTCTTCTATTATATTTTGAGAAAATTGTTGAGAATTAGGCCCCATCATCACAAATAATCCAATAATTGCAACTATTGCCACAATAGAGATTAATGATAAATTAATATTCTTGTTATCTTTCTTAACCATTTTTATAAATTTAAACTATCTCAATATTTTTGACTATCTTTTTATAGTTTATAAATCTTTTTTTATTAAGGGGTTATACGTAATCTAAAAAAGTAAAGTTTAATAAACAAAAACATTCTTTTAGATACATTATGCAATTCAAAATCGGAAAAAAAGATGATGACAACCTTCAAAGGTATCCAACCGATGATTTAAAAACAGCAAATATTTTTTCTAAAAAATTAAAAAAAGAGTTACAAGACTTTTTAGTAGGTGTAGTTTTATTTGGCAGTTCAGCAAGAAAGGAATCTAATGAGAAAAGTGATATTGATATCTTGATAATTGTTGATGATATCGAGTTCCAAATGACTCAACCATTTATTGAAACCTATAGATTAATTATGGAAAAGGTTATTATGAATACTTCTATGAGGTTACATGTTACTTCTATGACATTAACTTCTTTTTGGGATCATTCTAGGGCAGGAGACCCCGTAGTAGTTAATATTTTGAGAGATGGGATATCATTGTTTGATGAAGGTTTTTTTCAACCATTACAGAAATTGCTCCGTACTGGTAAGATTAGACCATCAGAAGAAAGTGTGTGGAAATATTATGCCCGTGCTCCAAAAACATTAAGTAATTCTAGGTGGCATGTATTACAAGCATCTTTAGATCTATACTGGGCAGTAATTGATTCATCTCATGCAGCATTAATGAAGGCAGGTCATGTACCTCCCTCTCCAGATCATATCTCTGAGAGATTAGAAGCTGTTTTCGTGAAAAATAAAATTCTGGAACCACGTTATGTTGAGACTATGAAAAGGTTCTATAAATTAAGTAAAATGATCACTCATAGAGAGATTAGGGAGATTAATGGACAAGAATATGAATTATATTTTAAAGAAGCTGTTGATTTTGTTACCAGGATGAGAAAATTGATTGATCGTTTGTAGTTATAATGCCATATCAGTTATTACAAAATAACAAAGTTTAATAATGATTTAATTGTTAAATTCCTTAATGAGAAATAGTATTGAAAAATTTGTATTAAAGAATGCATTCCAATTTAAAGGTTCAGTAAATTCTAAAGTGGTTCTCGGTTTAGTTCTGAGAGATAATCCTGACTTCAAAAAGGATGTACCAGAAGTTGTAAAAATAATTAATGAAGTTATTGGAGAGGTCTCAAAACTTTCAATTGATGAAATTAAGTCTAAACTTAAGCAGATAGCACCAGAGCTTCTCATAGAAAAGAAGAAGGAAGAGATTAAAGGCCCATTAAAAGTTTTATCTAATGCTGAAAGAAGTAGATTTAAAGTTAGGATTGCTCCATCTCCTTCAGGCCCATTACATATTGGTCATGCTTATGGTGCTGCATTAAATTTTGAATACGCAAAGATGTATGATGGCAAATTTATTACTAGGATTGAAGATACTAATCCAGAGAATATTTATCCACCAGCTTACGAATTAATCAAAGATGATGCTGCTTGGATTACTAACAATTCTGTATCAGAAACTATTATTCAAAGTTCTCGGTTAGGCATTTATTATGATCATGCTGAGAAATTGGTTGCAATTGGTAAAGCTTATGTTTGTATTTGTGATAATGATGTTTGGCGAGAAATGAAGGCAAAGAAAGAAGCTTGTCCATGTCGTTCAATTGGGATAAAGGATCAACAAATTAGATATGCTAAAATGTTTGGAGAATATGCTGAAGGCGAAGTTGTTCTTAGATTAAAAACAGATATTGAACATAAAAATCCAGCAATGAGAGATTTTTCTATCATGCGTGTTAATGAACATATTCATCCTAAAACAGGTAAAGAACAACGAGTTTGGCCCTTGATGGTGTTATCAGTTGCCATTGATGATCATTTATTAGGTATTACTCATGTCTTGAATGGCAAAGATCATACAGATAATGCTAAGAAAGAAGCATTGATCATGGAATATTTAGGTTGGAAAGCTCCAACTTATAAGCATTGGGGCAGGATTAATTTTGAAGGATTTAAACTTAGTACTTCAAAAACAAGAATTGCAATTGAACAAGGAGAATATACTGGGTGGGACGATCCTAGGTTAGCTACTTTGATGGCATTAAGAAAACGTGGGTATCAACCAGAAGCTTTAAGAAAATTCGCAATTGAGGTTGGATTAAGTCTCAATGATAAAACTGTAAGCTGGGATGAATTTTGGAAGATGATAGATTCATTTAATCGTGAGATTGTTGAACCAAAAGCTAATAGATATTTTTTTGTAGAAGATCCAGTTAAATTATCAGTAAAAGGGCTTAATAAAAATAAATTTTTTTTAGATTTACATCCTGATTTTAAAAATAGGGGCTCAAGAGAATTCGTGTTATCTGACACAATTTTAATTGCAAAAAAAGATTTTGATCAATTAAAAGAAGGGAAGGTCCACAGATTAATTGATTGTTTTAATTTTAAGATTGAATCCGAGAAGATTATTTTTGTTTCTGAGATCTATGAAGATTTTCAATCATCTAATGAAAAAGGAAAAATAATTCATTGGTTACCTAATGTTGATGATAATGTTGAAGTTGAATTGTTAACTGTTGAGAACAAAAGATTGAAAGGGATTGGTGAAAAAAGTTTGGTTAATCTTAAAGAGGGAGAAATTGTCCAGCTCCAAAGGATGTGTTTTTCTAGAATTGATAAGATCAAAGACTGCAAAGTGACTTTGTATTATCTTCATAAATAATATTTGTATTTAATTTATTGCCTCTTATTAGATTTCTATTATTTAAATTGTTTATATTTTATTTATGTGATTATAGTTTAAAAATTGGCAAGATATAAATATAAGAAGTTCATACTAATCTTATTAGAGGGTAAAAAGTAAAATATGGGGAAAATAAGTATAGATACACCTTTAGCAGAACTAACGCTAAGACGTTATGAAAAACCAACAATGGATGACAGAGATTTAGTCAGAAAACTTTGTTTATCTTTAGGTATTTTACAACCAGGAGATTCTAGAGATGTGGTGGTCGATGTGTTATACGTTTTATTGAAAGCGAGACAACGGAAAGAAGAGTTACATTCTGAAGAAATTAAAAATTATGTTATGGCTGAGAGAAAAAAGCGTGAATTACCAATGTTGGGGATCGCATCATCTAATATTCGAAGACAACTTAAAAGAATTAAGGATTTACATTTAATTGAAACAAATTCAAATCTATATAGAATCACAGAATTTTCAGAGTTAGGAGAAATCTTTGAAGAGAAAATAGAAAATTTTATTTTAAACTCTGTACTTAATAGGGTGAAAGATTATTTGAAGAAAGTTGATTCAGAATTTTCTCACTCAGAGATTAATTGAGATCAGTTTATCAACAGAGCATTTTTTTGCCAATTTCTTAAACAGTTATTATTTTTATCAATTATAATCTC
>CAYMTF010000086.1:0-2546 GCA_964393295.1 uncultured Methanosarcinales archaeon
CCAGGGGTGTTTATTGCAAAAAGTGATAATATCATTGAGTTTATGTTCAATGAATTTATGATCTCAGTATATTCCATTGAAAATGAAGAACTTAAAAAATTATTAATTAGTATCTTCTCCGATGAAAAAATAACTGATAAGTTCAAAATTTGTCCCGCATCAGTTTACAGACACGGAGCTTACATTGGAGGACTACTAGAACATTGTTTAGAGATCATAAAAATATGTGAAGCCTATTGTTCAGTCTATCCTTCACTTAACAGAGATTTGTTAATTAGCGGGATATTAATACATGATATTGGGAAAATTAGATTATTCGAATTAGGAAATGGGATATCATATTCTAAAGAGGGAGAATTAATTGGCCATATAATGTTAGGTTGGGAAATTATCAGTTCTAAATTTGATGACGTTGAAGTTTCTGTAGATAGTAAGAATAAACTTAAACACATGTTACTAAGTTCGCCTGGGAAAATTGAATATGGAGCAGTAAAAAAGCCAGCATTCCCTGAAGCATTAATTTTAGCAATGGTTAAAGAGTCATGTGCAAAAACTAATCAGATGAATAAATTGATAAGGGATGTTGATGGAGAATTCTCTTTCAATAAAGATTTCGGTAAAATATATTCGAGATAAGATTGTTTATTTAGGCAGTGGACCTTTTCTGTTTTGAAAATTCTTCAACCTTTCTTTTAATTGATCCCTACTTTGTTGTTTCCATGAATCAGGAGCATTACCACTACTCTGATCGTTGTCCCAGAAATAATCATTATTATAATAATACCAAACTTCTTCTACAGGGAATTCTGTATACTGAAAATAATTGTAAGGGAGGTATTCCGCTTCTGTTAAAGTATTAGTTACTTCGTCATAATATGCTCCTGCAGTTGCTTCCAATGCAAACCAAGAATTATCATCATATATCTCTACCCATGCATGACCCCCTAATATGCCCTCAAAGTCTACTAATCCCAGAACAACTCTGACATCTTGGGTGCTATAACCATCTGCAATCAATAAAGAAGCTAAAGTGTTAGCTTGTTCTGAACAATCACTCGCTATGTCACCTTTAGATGGATTATTAGGTAATAATTTTGTTTTTGTAAGGAATTCTTGAGGGTAATACCACATTTCTTCAACACCGTTTAAATAAGTTTCAGAAACCCAAATCCAAGACAAAGATTCATCATAAATCTCTTGAAGTCCATCAAGTTTGTTTGCTAATTCCTGTACTGCTTGTGAGTCTGGTGTGACATATAATTGGTAAGGAGATATAGTTCCTGAAGGCCAATCTTTTTCGGGGTGTTTATCTTCTAAGAATTGTCTAACTTCATCCTTCCCTGTAACATCTTTATTCTCTAACCCTCGTTTCATCTTTTTTTCTTTAAACTTTTGTTCACGGTCTTTATTGAAATCAGATTTTAACTCAGATAAGACAGTATCCAATTCTGTTGGACGAAAACTTCTCTCAATACATTCTTCTTTTTTGAAACTCTTAATTGTCTGGATAGATGCAGTTGTACCAATCAAGGTATAGTCATTAAGTTCAATCTCTAATTTGATCTCGCCAGGGATTAGATCAGAAAAATCACAAGAATTTTTGAATTGAATTATTACTGAATGTTCAGTGTTGTTAGTTTTTATTGTTGGTTGATCTGTTGATTGGCAAGAAATCAATAATAATGATAAAATAATTAAGAAAAATAATTTAAATGGTTTTTTGAACATAAATCTAAAGATAGTCTCATTGTTTAAATAATTTATTGTTATTTCAAAAAGTGATCAATAACTCTGTCTTCCCACCCAGAATGTTTTAATTCTTGTTTCAAATCATGTAAATTTCTACCAGTAGATAATTCCTGATCTATGTATTCACCTAATTGTTTAAGGTTTTGGTCAACAGAAGGTTCTACATTAACATTTTGAGTCGTACCACTTGAAGATGTTTTTAATGGAATCTTTCTTGGTCTGACAAATAAATAACCTGCAGTACCAATGAAACCTAATGAAGCTAAAATTGATGCTACTAAAACACCGTTCTCCTTAGCAAAAGAAGTCATTGCATTAATCATATTAGGTTCGTTTTGTCCAGTTTCTGAACTGACTATAGCGGGAGATTGTTCCTGAGGTGTTCCAAATTCGTTTTCAGATGAAGCGTCTGATCCAGTTGGTAATTGAGAAGCAGTATCAGTTGATGGTTCTTCGGGGATTTCTACCTCTGCTGGGATTTCCTCATAATTCCAAACTTCAATGTATTGTACTTCTAGTGGGCCAGGGTTCTCTTCAGTGTCATCCTTAGGAAATAAACATCCTGGATCTTCAGGATAATCCACTAAACTGTCACCATCATTATCCTCACCATCATTACAAGCATATTTGAGATTATTACTGCCACTAGCACTACTACCACCACTAGGGGTTACTGGTTCTTCTGGGACATCTATTCCATCATCAATGGTGATATCGTCCTCTGCTATCACAATACCATTGACAATGAATTCAAAATCACCCCCTGGATTTGATAAATCGACTACTCCACCTAAACC
>CAYMTF010000086.1:2556-4223 GCA_964393295.1 uncultured Methanosarcinales archaeon
TAGTATCTACTATCTCTCCTCCAGACCCCATTGTACCAACAATAATTCTTTCCGTTGTAGTTAAAATAATACTACCTGTATTACTGATAATCTCTGAAACTTTAACCGCAACATTATCATCATTACTGTTTATTTCTAATTTATAATTACCCTCTAAAAAGCCAGTTACTTCATTTAACATATAATAATTTGTGCCAGGACTTGTAAAACCTGTATTATCCGAAATGGCCACTGATAAAACACCAGGAAAAAAAGCTTTACCTGAACTTAAATCTAAATCTAATAATTGATTATTATCAGATGCCTCAATATTCTTGGAATAATGGGTAATAGATACTGCTTTATCCCCTACATGATAAAAAAGGTTAAGATGCTTGTTATCCAAATCATTTAAAGAGTCATTCGAAGTTAACCTTAGAAACATATTTTGATTGGTAGAAGTCCCATCTGCATAAGAATAAGTTAAAGGATCAAATTTTAGTACTATAGTGTCACCATTAGCGTTTACTAATTCTCCTCCCACATCAGCTAAAACTAATGAGGATAGAGATACAAAAAGAAAAAAAAATAAAAATTTTTTCATTATTAACTACTGTAAATTAAATTGGTCAGTTCTAATGTAATCATCCTTATCCTATTCCAAATTGAATTTGCTTGGTCACCATTAGGAGTTACAGTAGTATGCCAATTAACAACATCTGAGGCATTAATTGGAGTATAATTCCCAGGGAATAATTGTGGATCATCAAAACCGAAAGGCAAACCACAACTTGGGTCACCTTCATCATCACAATCATCTACATTAAGAATAGTTCCTTGATACGACATATGTTGTTTATCATTGTTAGTATCACTAATCGAGAAGATTAAAGAATAATTTTGATCATCCAACAAGATAGGTGAAGAGCCAGGAGACACAGTAAATGAACCATATCCAGTTTCATCCAATGTTACCATTGCTACACTAAATGGAGTAATTGAATAATCTCCATTACCATTATCTCCACTTTGCACAGGAGCCAACAATGTGTTTCCGTTTATCTCAAAAATCATCAGAGTCCAGTTTGCGAAATCTTCTGGTGCACTACCATCAGAATCAGTTAATTCAATCGTTAAATTATTTATCATACCTGCATAAGTAAAGTTGCCATTAAGTACACCATTAATCCAAATTTGAGGGAAGATTATATTTGATACAGTTAATGAAGTAAAACCAGTTTGACTATTAGAACCACATGAAGCAATCCCTGCATCTAAATCCTGAACTTGTGCTGTATAAGCATAACTCCCGGAAGCTGGACCAGGAAGAACATCATTCACAGTGAAGGTATATTCTACATTAGGAACAAGGGTGTCAGTTATTTCTTCGACATGATCTAAATTAGCTCCAGTAACTGTAACATTAAAATCAGTAGTTACATCTACATTACCAATATTTTTAACTTTAACAGTTACATCTGCAGTCTCAGAAGACAAGAGTGGCCCCCCTGCATCATTAGAAACTGAGTTTATCTGTAATTGTGGACCAATACACACATCATAAGGTAAACCATTAATAACTATTTCTTTCTCAAAACTATTTGAATCACTTGATGCTACACCAGAATCTAAAACTAATGGGGAACCTCCACTTACACCAGATGTTAAAATTGAACCGTCTGCACAAT
>CAYMTF010000087.1:0-4180 GCA_964393295.1 uncultured Methanosarcinales archaeon
ATTCTTTATAAACCTTACCTAAATTAATCACTATTCAGTGATGGCACAAAATGAACTGGGTTTCAACCAACTCCCCAAACTGGGTTATCTTTTCTTTTAATCTCTGCAATCTCTTTCATAACTTGTAATTCACTTTTTGAAAGGTGTTTTTTCAAAGTTTTTAATTTTTTGAAATCATTTTCAGGTATACTAGTATAAACAAAATCTCCTTCATCAACTTGCCTTCCAATTGTAACACCTTCCATTCCCATGGCTAGTTGTTTTCCCTGTTCAGCGATAGTGATTGATTCTTGTCCTTCTTTCATACTTTTAACAGAACCAATTTGTTTACCTCCAACACTCATTAAGGGATCACCAGTTTTGATTCCCCCAATTTCAATGCTAACTCCTGCAATTGCTGGATTATTTTGTCTAAATATGTATCCATTAAGAATTGAAAATTTACATGGTCGAACTAATTTTTTCAATTTTTTCAACTCAACTTGTTCTTTTAATTGTTTAACATATTCTTGATGTTCATCAATAATTTGGTAGATAACTTCGTGGGTGATAACTTTTAATTTTTTAATTTTTATTAATTCTTCCATTTCTGGACTGACTTTCATATTAAAGCCTAATAGCATCCCTTGAAATTCATCTTTATCTCGTAAAGTTTCTAATTTTGAGATGTCTTTTTTAGTAACATCACCTAAAGATGGTGAAGATATCATTACTCCTTTATCTTCAAGAAGTTTACGTAATGCTTCAAGTCCACCTATTGTATCTGATTTAATCATTACTCCTTCAAGATCATTTTCTGAATCAGATAATACTTCCCCAACTTCATCTTTGACTTCTTGTATTAATTCTTCAATTTTTTTAATATCAGAACAGCCTCTAATTGGCATACCTGCAACTGCTTTTTCTAAACCAGGTGCAGAGATTTTAACACCTGTAGCAGCATGAACAATTTTCATAGTTTTGAATTTACTTTTTTTCTCTCTCATCTCTGCTAATTCAGCAGGTTCAAGTAATGCTCTAATTTTAACTGTGAATGGTTCTTCTATGTCTCCAATAATTAATTGATCACCAACTTTCAAACTTCCATTGTAAATTATTGAATCTATTGTTGTTCCTAATCCTTGCACTTCTTTAACTTCTAGAATAGTTCCTTTTGCATCAGTATTTGTATCAATCTCTAATTTTTT
Organism: uncultured Methanosarcinales archaeon; assembly: GCA_964393295.1. Classification (GTDB taxonomy): domain Archaea; phylum Nanobdellota; class Nanobdellia; order Woesearchaeales; family GW2011-AR9; genus CAYFJV01. The sequence goes on from CAYMTF010000087.1 coordinate 1,188, forward strand.
TTCTAAAAACTTTTGAGCAAGTCCAGTAAGAACCATTAACATTTCTGGGATCCCATAACCATGTTTTGCTGAGATTGGTACAATGGCAATTTGTTTTGTATAATCATCTAACCGATCAAATCTTTCAGCTTCTAATTTCCCATGCTCTTGTACTTGTGCAACAAGCTCATACATTCTTTTTTCAAATTCACCTTGTACAGAATATTCTACGGAATTGATGCATTCAATAAGACTTTTTTTCAGCTCAAAATTCATCCCTGGTACTAAATCAACTTTATTTGCTGCAATGATAAATGGAACTTTATTCGCTTTAAGAATTTCGATTGATTCTATTGTTTGTGGTTTAAAACCTTCATTAATATCAACTACAAGAATTGCAATATCTGCTAAACTTCCACCTCTTTTACGTAAACTTGTGAAAGCTGCATGTCCAGGAGTATCAATCGCTAAAAAGCCAGGTATTGTAAGATTTCCTTTGAATATATCTAACAAATTTCCACATATCTTTTTAATAGTATTAATTGGAATAATTGAATCTCCAATTGCTTGAGTAATTGCCCCAGCTTCACTATTAATTACAGCAGTTCTTCTTATTTTATCTAATAGTGATGTTTTTCCATGATCAACATGTCCAACAACTGTAATTAATACTTTTCTTATGCTCATTGTAATTTCCTCTAATATAATCTTGACAATATCTAAAAATAATCTGATGTTTTTTTAAAACTTTCTTACACAACCCCTGTTTTAACTAAAGAGTAACAACAAAACACAAACATTTATAAATTAAAGCTATTTTAATGAAAAATAATTTATATGAGGTAAAACTTAAAATGATAAAAGAAATGAAAGATAATTTAACATCAAAATTGAGAGATTACACTATTGCAACTAGTTTTTTAGCAGCAACAGTTTTAGGTGGTTGTGCAACAACTCATCAACAAGTTGTTCCAAATGTGCCAACTCAAACTGCTCAAGAGAGAGGCTATTCAACAATTCCAGAAGCTATGCAAATTTTAGGTAAAACTAGTCCCTTATCTATCAAATCAATTGGAACAGGTTACAAATGTTCAATACATGATCAAGGCACTTTAACCATTCTAGCTGGTTTGTATGCAGGGACTGTGAAATCAGAAGTTAAAAGAGAAGTAGAAGAAACTGCTCAAGTTTCTTCAAAAACCACTACTGTTCTTTCTGAGGGTAGTTATAGTTATGCTCTTAATCCAGGAGCAATGGATAAAGTGCTAAAAGATGCAGATATTAATAATGATCTTGTTATTTCAAGGCCAGAAGTTAAAGGCTTAATTAATAAGTTGTATCAGTTAAATAGAAAATAATCTTTTTTTCTTTAATTTTTTTTAATAATTAAGAGTAGATTTTATATTACTAATAGCTTTTTTTTTGAATATGCAAATTATTACTGAGCAATCAATTAAAATTAAAGCTTCTCTTCCAACTAGGGATGCAACTAAGAAACAGGAGATATTTTATAATCCTTTGATGGTTTCTAATCGTAACATTTCTATTAATTTAATTAATCAATTAGATAAAGATAATTTTAAGATTGCTTTACCTTTGTCTGGTTCTGGTGTAAGAGGTTTAAGATTTTTAAAAGAATTAAAACAGGATAAAATTAAAGAGATCCATTTTAATGATATTAAAGAAGGTTTCATTAACACTATGGAGTCTAATTTAGATTTAAATAATCTGAAAAAAGAAAATACAAAAATTCATTTACATAACCAAGATGCTAATTTGTTTATGTTAACTAAAGAGGGTTTTGATTATATAGATTTAGATCCATTTGGTTCTCCAAACCCCTTTCTTGCTACTGCAATCTCTCAAATTTCAAGAGGTGGTATTTTGGCTGTAACTGCTACGGATACTGCTGCTCTAACTGGGACATATAGTAAAGTAACTAGGAGGAAATATTGGTCTAGATCTATGAAAAATTATATGATGCACGAAACAGGACTGAGAATTCTTATTAGGAAAGTTCAGTTACAAGGAGTTCAATTTGATAAAGCTTTGACTCCAATTTTATCTTACCATAAAGATCATTATTTTAGAGTATATTTCAGATCAGATAAAGGTAAGAAGAGGTGTGACGATTTGATTAAACAACACCAGTATTTTTTATATTGTAACAATTGTTTAAATTTCAAATCAAGTGATTTTAATCATGAAACCTGTGTGTGTAAAAATAATTTTATTTCTGCAGGTCCTTTGTGGTCAGGGCGATTATATGAAAAAGAACTAATAAGTAAAATTTCTACAAATAATCCTTTCCCTGAAGAACAGAAATTTTTAGATTCTTTACTGGATGAATCTAAGTTAGATGTTATTGGTTTTTATGATTTGCATGTTCTTTCAAAAAAGTTTAATGAATCTCCTCAAGAGACGAAATTAATGTTGAAGTTATTAAATGGCCAGAAAACTCATTTTTCTTTGTATGGCATTAAATCAGATCTGAAGATTGAAGAAGTGAAAAAGAGATTTATAAAAAATAAAAAGGAATAAAAATTAACTAAAATAATTCTCTTTGAACCATTGGTAAGTTCCTTTAGCACCCATCAATAATCCTGTTGCTCCTCCAATTTGAACAAAAGTTTGTGTGACTTCATCATCAATATACATGCTTCCAATCAAAGCTGCACCACCAATTAATGATATGAGGAAATCATTTCCAGGACTATTTCTACCCATGTCAATTCTTGATAATCTGTCATCTAAAGATCTTCTCTCTTGATGGTTATAATGAGGGATGAAAGTTCTTACTAAAATTTCTCTTTCGTTTCTATTTTGCATCATACTCTCAAAAGTAGTTCTTGCATCATGTTCTGGTAAATTATCTAATAAACAATTATTATTATAATGATAATCAAATAATTGATCTCTAGCTACATTGTCATTATTAATTAAATTATTAAAATCTCTATATTCCATCTTAGTAACTACTGCAAAGGGGTGCTATTTAAAGTTTTCGTAAAAAA
>CAYMTF010000088.1:0-4046 GCA_964393295.1 uncultured Methanosarcinales archaeon
ATAACTCCTCCCCACAATTAGAAGAACAATTTGTTTGATAAGTAAACAATTCTCCAGCAACACCTTCTTGATTAGAAATTGGATCTAATTCAGGAGCACCAAAAATACACATCCCTACTTCTCCAGTACCAGAATTGCTTGCTAAAGCAGTAATCTTATTAGTTGTATTGATAACCATTGTTGCTTGAAATATATTAAAAATTAATAAAAATATAGTCAAATAAAGTAATGTTCGTTTATTAAATTTTATGATGCTTTTGCTAGAAGAACGTCTTTTCACTCTTTTTTTAGTTCGTTTAATAATCTCTTTGCTCTTTTTCCCAACCATCATCTCTTTTTCTTCTTAATAAAATAATTAACGCTAAACCAACAACCATAACCATTGTTAACATTATAAATATTACTTTTGATAAAGAACTTGAATCCATGTCGGTAGTTGAAACAGGATCATTTAAACCAGGATTAGTATCATCTGAATTATCTTTACCCATGGCTGCACCCACCAAATTCATCTCTTCTTGATCTTTCTTGTTCAATAAAGTAACTTCAAAATCTTGTTGATCCATTTTGTAAGTATTCCAAAAGTTCACCACCATTGAAAAAACATATTCTCCTTCCTCAATAATAATCCTCAATCTTTTCTCTAGCGAACGCTTTAATGTCTATTGATTTTGTTCTGAACTCCCCTATATTTTGGTCATCTTTTTTAACTTCAATATCTACAAAAACGTTCTCAACCTTTTCATTCCATTTGTTAAGAAGTTCCATCACATAAGGATTAATTTCATTTGCAGTAAAATATTCATTAAAATAAGTTACTTCTACTTCCGGTTTTCCATAGAAAAGAGTTTTAATAACTTCAACAATGTTACCATCGTACTCAACTTTTGCTACTACTTCGAATTCTCCTTTTGATAATAAATCCTTACTTAATGTTGATGTTAAAAGTTTGTGGTCTCCTTGGCCTAATGATTCAGTATTTGAAACCAAAGTCTCAATTGTTGTTTGTTCTTGATTATTAACATAATATGTTGTTTGAACTTGTTCTATATCTTCTTGGCCCAAATTTTCTACTTCCGATATTACTTGAAAATCATCTTCTGTTTCTTTAAAATTTAGTTTTGCAGTAACATACTTATCGGGATATTCTCCTTGAATCTTAATTTTATGTTTCAAGATAAGTTTTGAGCTTACTACATTTTGTCCAGTAGAGATTAATTCTTCTTCTACAATAATTGTTGCTATTGAATTTCCTGGAGGAACTTCATCAGGGAGAGAGACAGTGAAAGATACCTCCTTAGAATCATCATCTTCTCTAAAAGATAAACTGCCTATATCCAATTTCACGTATTGAGACATCTCCCCTTGTAGCTTAATTTCTAAGTTCAAATTTTCATTGTTTGAATTAATAACCCAAAAAGAACCTTCCAATTGAGTAACCTCATTTGAATCAATAGATGTAAATGCTGGTCTTATCCCTATTGCTAAAACAGAAGAAGATATCAAGACCAAAATTGAGGTAAACACTATTATTTTGAGCAGATTATTTCTCATCTTAGTCCACCTCAAAATGTGTTGTTGATATCCTAGTACCAGGAGGTTCTCCGCTAGGGATAGTAACCTTCAAATGTGTTAAAAAATCATTTTTGAAAAAATGCCAATCTAAATCTACTACTGAAATCTGACTCTGGTTAGACATATTAGTCCAATTCATTAATGATTGTTGAATATCGAATGAACCTAATTTGTTCTCTGCTATCTTGAATTGATGGTTATCAGAAGGGAACGGTACTGTCTCAAAGAAAGGTGTCCCAGAGATAGAGATATTTACTGGGATATTACCATGATTCTCCATTTTAAAAGGTAGAACATTCACATTATCCGTTTCTACAACTTCTAATGAGTTAAGTGTCCCAAAAACCATTGAATCAACTATCAAACTTACATCAATATAAGAATCAATTGTAAATTGGGAAACAGTTGAGCCAGTACTACCTTGACCATCGTTAGAAATAACTTTCCAATAATAAGTTTTGTCCACATCTAATTCTAATGGCACCTGAAAAGATATATTATTTTGATTTGTAGAAGAAATAGATTGGTTCACTTCTGGGTTGTTGAAAAGATTATTATCATCTAATATTAGATTATAAGTTACATTATCATTATCTGCATCTAATTGATTAGTCCATACTAATAATGGAGAACGATCAATAATATGTTCATTATTTGTTGGAGATTGTAAATAAGGTTCTAATGGGGGTGTATTTTGAATATAAATCAGATTTGAGAAAGTTATGTTTGATGACCCTTCATTATTCTGTGCTTGAATTTGCACTTGAACATAATCATTTTTATTAAAATTGTTTGAAGTCAATGTTGAAGTAATAATTTGGTTATTAGAGATATTATTTGCAAATTGGTTCAATACAGAAACATTATTTACAAACCATCCAAAATTGACTTGCCCTGTTTGATTATTTTGGTGTTGATAGATAATTGACGCGGTTATATTATCATTTGTATATATCGGTTGTTGGGTTAAAGATAAATTTGATAATGTTGGTACTTCTGAATGATTCAAAAATTCAGTAGTGAAATTACCAGTCTGAGTTACTTCTGCAAATAATGTATAATTATTATAATAAACATTACAATCCGAAGTATTATCACACCTTACTTGATCTTTGAACAGTTTAGGAGTTTGAGCATAAGGCAGATTATTTAATTGAATTTGAGCATCTGTATGAAGATTTTTTATATCTTGATTATCTGCTATAACCAAATTATTATAATCGATAATTAAATTGTTACCAAAATAAAAATTTCCTATGATGTTTAAATCATATTTTTCCCAATAAATTAAACCATGATTGTTTTGGTACATTAATATATTTGAAGTAGGAGTATTATCTTGTATAGAACTCAAATTATTATTAAAGAAAGTATTATTTTGTGAATTTTGGTTTATATTAAGCGGTTGAATCATCATATTTTCTTGAATAAAATTGTTTGAAGAATTAGTTAGAGTAAAATTCATTAAATTATTATTTTTTATCAAGATATAATTAGAATTGTTAACATTCGTAATGTTCACATTACAATTAATGACACCTATATTATTTTGGTTATCAATATTCAATTCTGAAACTGAAAAATTGTTACAATTTAAAGAATTGTTTAAATTTATACAATCAATAGAACTATTCAAAAAAGTTGTGTTTATGGTTATACACCCCTCAGAGATTGTAACTGCCCCAGTTATAGAAGGATTATTTAAAGTTATGAATGATAAAGATAAGATAATGGATACAAGTGCTACCGTTGCCCATATCTTTTTAATATCTTGTTTATTTTGGTTTTTTGGTGTGGTTAATTGTTTTTGATGTTTTTTTGTTCTTAATCGGTCTTGTTTTTGAAATTGCTGTTGTTTAATCTTGATTATTTGTTGGTTTGTCTTATCTAATTCTGATTTTATCTCGCTCTCTCTAAAACAGAAATCGTTAAACGAAATCTCATTATTTCTGAACAAATGTTCTTCGTTTGACAACACCTCGTTTAATTGAGCTTTTCTTTTGATAAGATCTGCTATAGACATAATAAGTGGTATGGTGTTAGAGTTTAAAAAAGTGTTGGGTTATGTAGGTTTTGTTGGGGGATAATTGTTTATTTTGGTAGTAGTATTACAAAACAAATAAGGTTATAAATAATTAAGATTGATACTTAAAAATAATGTCTAAAAAAATAATTAAAAAAATTGCAATAGTTGTATCTTTGCTTGTCATCATAGGAATAATTTCAATTATATTGATCGATTTATCAAATCAAAAGGAAATAGAAAAGATAGAAAAAAACTACACCTTCAGTATTGAACATAATAAATTTGGTTTTGATGTGTCAACAGAAAATTTTAAATTTGGTATACTTCCAATTGGGGGATCATCTCAAAGAAATTTCACCATAATAAATAATGATTCTATTAAAAAAAAATACGAATTTTTTATGTTGTCAGATGATAATTCGAGCCAATGGTTTTCAATAAAACC
>CAYMTF010000089.1:0-3945 GCA_964393295.1 uncultured Methanosarcinales archaeon
CCCGGAAGGTTAGCAATTCTTTGTAATATTTCAGAATCTAAACCAGCTAATTTTTCTTTGATAAATGGAATCTGTTGCAAAGAATGTTTTAAAGCCAATAAATCACGGGGGTTAGCATTACCATAATTTACTCTTGCAATAAGTCTTTCTAAATCATAGATTTCTTTTAATAATATTTTTAGGTCTTCCCTGGCAATAACTTGTTCATTTAATTCTGTGATGGCGTTATGCCGGGAAATAATTTTTTGTTTGTTTAATAATGGTTCTTTAATAATCTGTTTTATTAACCTTGCACCCATCGAGGTAGTGGTATGGTCAATAATTGATAATAAACTTCCCCTTTTTGATCTGTCTCTAAGATTCTCAACAAGTTCTAAATTTAGGAGTGTACTTCTGTCAAGTTGCATAATTTCAGAATTATTTATTCGTTTGATAAATTTAAAATGACTTAATGAATTTTTTTGAGTTTCTAGGAGGTAATTTAGAAGTGCTCCTGAAACAGAAACTTGTTTTTCTTGATTAATTTGATCTGATTCAATTCCGAATGATTCTAAACTTGGGACGTTGAAATGAGTTTTAAGAGTTTTTTCTGCTCTTTCTTTTTTGAAATAATAGTCGTCATAACTATTAATAATGGTACCTAGTTTTTTTATGTTTGTAACTAAATCCTGATTAACCATTAATGATTGTGGTAAAATACATTCTGCAACTTTTCGTCGTTCAATTTCAGCAAGTAAAGATTGTTCGTTATTAAGATCTCCACATACAAATTCTCCAGTTGAAAGGTCTGCTAATGAATATGCAAATCCATTATTATAACTTGTTAAAGCTAAGAGGTAATTATTCTTTTTTGCATCTAAAAGAGATGATTCAATTAAGGTCCCAGCGGTAACAATTCTAACTAAACCCCTTTTTACTAATCCTTTGGCTTGTTTAGGATCTTCAAGTTGTTCTATTATTGCAACTTTATGACCTTTTTTAACTAATCTCCCTAAGTATGGTTCTATTGCATGATAAGGGATACCTGCTAATGGGGCACATTTTTCTCCTTTACCACGTTTGGTTAATGTAATGTCTAAGTCTCTTGCTGCATCTACTGCGTCTTTGTAAAACATTTCATAGAAATCACCCATCCTTAACATAATCAAACAGTCTGGATTCGCTTCTTTAGCTTCCCGGTATTGTTTCATCCCAGGTGTAAGTAAATGTTCTGGAACATCTAATATGCAAGTCATAATTTTTTTGATAGTTTTGTTTTTATTAATCTTTTTGCTTTAGGATGATATTTTAGGTCTGGACCAAGTTACTATAATCGATAGGTTTAAGTATAAACATTTTATACTTTATATTGAAATGAGAGGTGATTTGAAGCTATTTAAGATATTCGGTATAGATGTAAAATTACATATCTCATGGTGGTTTATTTTAATATTTCTTAGTTGGGTATTATCTACTGGCTTTTTTCCAAATTTTTATCCCGGTTTGAGTTCTTTTCAATATTTTGTGATTGGATTATCAGCAGCTTTGATGTTATTTTTTTCAGTGTTATTACACGAATTTGCACATTCCTTAATTGCCAAGAATGAAAATATTAAAGTTGAAGAGATAACTTTATTCTTTTTTGGTGGTGTCTCGGGGATTTCTGATGAAAATTTAAAACCAAAGAGTGAATTTATAATGTCTATTGCAGGACCAATATTTTCACTAGTATTAGCTTTTGTTTTTTTTGTGATCTTTTCTACTAGTTCAAACATATTTTTGAATGCGTTAACATTTTATTTATATCAATTAAATTTGATGTTGGGAGTATTTAACCTTGTGCCAGCATTCCCTTTAGATGGTGGGAGAATTTTCAGATCAATTTTGTATTGGTTAATTGGTGATTTGAAAAAAGCTACTGCTATTGCAGCATTAGTAGGCAAATTGTTTGCATGGGTTTTAGGTCTGATTGGTTTTTTATATGTTTTAAAAGGTATTTATTCAGGCTTTTGGTTAATATTCCTATCAATTTTTCTTTATTCCATGGCAGGGTTAAGTTATGAACAGGTGGTGATTAGAGAAATTTTATTAAAATGGAAAGTTAAAGATTTGATGGATAAGAATATTGAATTGGTTAATGGTAAGGATAACGTTTATACTTTCTTAAATAAAAAAAGGAGAAGTTTGAAAGAAGTTTATGTTGTTTATGAGGGTAAAACAAAAATTATTGGTTTATTATTTCTTGATGAGGTTGGGGCAATGTCGCAAAAGGTTCAAAAAAATATTTTGGTGAGACAATTAGCTTACCCAAATTCTCATGATGTGGGTGTTTATGAGGATAGGAGTGTCTATTCTGCATTCAAAATTCTTAATAAAGAATCTTTGCATTCTTTGCCAGTTTTTAGAAGAAACATGGTTGGTAGTAAAAGAAAGGGTCAAGGAAAAAGTCGTAAAAAATTGATTGGTTTTCTAAAAAATAATCAAATCTTTGATGCAATAGAATTGAAAGAGAAGTTTAATGTTTAATTATTTGTTTTTATGAGTTGGTTTTTCTGTGATTTTTTATCAAAAGATATATAATTGGTTTTTGATTTTATTTAAAAGGTATAAAAATTAGCTTTATTGAATTGGTTGTTGTGCTATTGGTAAATGAGTTTTATAATGAGAAATAAAGTATTGGAAGAAATAAAAAAATTAGTAGGACACAAAAATGTTGAAGTTCTTAATAGAGGTAATTCCGCCATTTTGATCTCATTAATGAAGTTAGGGAAGAGGGTCCTTATCCCAGAAGAGGGTGGCTGGTTGTCTTATTCAAAATATGCTGAAAATTTGAATAAAGAATGTATTAAAATTAAATGTGTTAATGCAAAAATTGACTTGATTGACCTTAATGAAAAAGTTTGTGATGGGGACGTATTCATATACCATTCACTTGGTGGTTATTTTGCCGCAAATAATATTGAAGAGATTTATAAGTTATGTTCTGAGAAAAAGTGTAAGGTAGTAATGGATGTTTGTGGTTCAATTGGTACCAAATTGTGTGATGGGAAATATGCAGATGTGTGTATCGGAAGTTTTGGTCATTGGAAATTGATTGATTATGGTCAGGGAGGGTTTATCTCTTTCAAAGATGCTGATTTTTATAAAAAATGCAAACCATTGTTTTCGGCGTTTACTTTCCGTGGAGATTATAATGAATTATTAAATAAAGTAATCAATGTTAATAATCGTGTTAATCTCTTATTAGAAAAAAGGAGAAAAGTTATAACTGATTTGAAAGATTTCCAATTAATTAGAGCTGAAGAAGAATTAGGGTTCGTTGTTATTGCTGGGTTTTCTAATGAGACAGATAGATTAAGAATTATTGCATATTGTACTAAAAATGGTTTAGAGTATACTACTTGCCCTAGAGAAATAAGGTTGAATTCAGAAGCAATTTCTATAGAAGTTAAAAGGTTATAATTTTAATTTTTAAGTCTGATTTTGATTAAGAAGTTTTAAATAGTTTTTTGTATTATCTTGAATAATGCTGAGATTGTTTGGTCAAAGATTTTTTATATTAATTTTTCTATTCCTATTAATTGGTCCTTTATCTGTTTTAGCAGAGTGTACATTAAATGGGGAAGTAATTCCTTGTGGGGAGGTTGGAAACATGATTGGTTTATTTTTCGCATCATTTTCTATGTTGATTTTAGTAATAATATTGTTATGTTCGCTTAGTTTTGTATTTTGGATATGGATGTTAATAGATTGTTTAAATAATAATAATAATCTTCATGGGGAACATGACAAATTGGTTTGGATTATATTAATGGTTTTTACAGGGGCTCTTGGTTCGATACTATACTTCTTTTTAGTGAAGGTTAATAAAAATTCAAAATCTGTTGGTAGAAAAAGGAAAGTTGTTAGGAGAAAGTCTGTTAATAGGGGTAAGTGAAGAGATGTTTGATTTAAGATAATGAAAAT
>CAYMTF010000090.1:0-3931 GCA_964393295.1 uncultured Methanosarcinales archaeon
TACGTTCCAGATTCAGGAGATTCTGGTGGGAGTTCTGGCGGCTCTTCCGGTGGAGGAGGAGGTGGATCAGGAGGAGGCAGTGGCTCTTCTGGAGGCGGATCAAGTAGTAGTTCAGAAAATATTACTACCACTGAAGGAAATGTTTCAGTTGATGATAGCGAACAACCTATTGAAGACGATGAGTCAGAAGATGTTAATGTTTCAGTTGAAAATATTAATAAAACAATTGTTTATCAGAATGGGACAGAATCACTTAATGGTTCAATGGGGTCAACTACAAATAAAACTGGTAACAAGACTACTGAAGGAAGCAGCGCATTAGTTGGTTTTGCAATGGGTACTGAAGCGAAATTATTGTTTAGTAAATATTGGTTTTTATTAGTTCTAGTGGTATTGTTAAGCCTATTTTTATGGTTGTATTATTATCAACATAAAAGAAGATCTGTTGAGATTGAGGTTGAAGATTTATTCTCTTTACAGAGTGGAAGAAGTTTGGTAGGGTTTGGTCCAAGGTCAGTAGAAGAATTGTTAGAAAATAGGGATATTTATTTGCAGATAAAAGTTGAAGAGAGGAGATTGGGCGAATATAACTTAAAAGAATATTTCTTTGCGGAAGAAAAAGGTGGGAGACATGACAGAGGTGTTAAAGTTGTAAAATGGGGGGACACTAGTAAAGTTGGAAGACCAAGAAAAAGGATTTTGAAAAAAGATCCAATACAAGTTTTTGTAAGAAAGAAAAAATTGATTCATGATGTGGATGATTTTATTAATGAAATCCCTACTGTTACAACTTGGGATAAGAGGAGATTAATTGAGTCTAAAAAAAAGGAGAAAAAAACTATCCAAAAGAGACCAATTGAAATAATCATCAAACCAAAACAAAAACCTTTCAAGAAAAAATGAGTTTAAATCCCAGATAGTTTTATAAATAAACTAGTTAATTTGTTAAATATAGCCGATGCTTATCTGTTGTAGGGTAAGTTAAGCTGCGTGAGGCAAAAGAAATCGCAGATAAGAATAACATTCTTATTAAAAATATTTTTGACCTTGATTAATAATGGGAGTAAAATAAAAAATGACTGACACACAACAACAAGAGAATTTATTAATGGATTCTAACGATTATTTGAAATCAGGAATTCATATTGGAACAAAGTTTAGGACAAAGTATATGGACAAATTCATTTACAAAACTAGGCCTGATGGGTTAAGTGTTTTAAATTTACAGAAAATTGATGAAAGGATTAGAGTTGCCGCTAGTTTCTTATCGCAATATGATGCTAAAGACATTTTATTGGTTAGTAGGAGAGAAAATGGTTGGAAAGCACTCAAACAGGTTAAAAAATTGACTGGGATTAATGTAATTAATGGGAGATACCCTCCGGGAATTTTAACAAATACAAATTTAAAAACTTTCATTGAACCAAAAGTATTGTTTGTATGTGACCCTTGGCCTGATAAGAACGCAGTTCAAGACGCTTTAAAAGCAGGGATCCCAGTTATTGGATTATGTGATACTAATAATGAGTCTAATAATTTAGAATTAGTTGTACCTATGAATAATAAAGGTAAAAAATCTGTTGGATTAGTTTTATATTTAATCACAAGAGAATTCATGAAACATAAAGCGTTACTTCGTGGAGATGGGGACATCAATATTGAAGATTTCACAGAAGAATAATCTTTTTTTTATTTTATTAAATTATTAATTTCTTTATTAAGTTCTTTTAATCTGTTCAAAGATTCAGGCATTTCTAATTCAAAACGTCTTTCAACTTGTTTTTCAGATACAATCCTGGTGTTAAATGTTCTGTTATCAGCATAAGTAATAATCTTTTCTTCTAGTGTTTTTGGCAAATAATCTTTTTTAGGTATTGGAAGTTTTTTATTTTTAATCACTTGTTTAGTAATTCCTGAACCTAAATGGTTCTGAGCAACATTAGCATGTCTTGGCAAATTTTCTTTAAGTAATACCTTTGCACCTGCAACTCCATGTTTTACTGATTCTTTCCAAGGGGGATATTGAAACCTCCCGATATCGTGGAGTAATGAAGCAGTATTAAGAAATTTCAAGTCTAACTTTATACTTGGATTATTTTTAATAATTTGGCGAGATATTTTTAAAGTAAAATCTCTTACAGTCTTACAATGTTTGAGAACTTTTTCAAAAGAACCTTTGTCAGTAGAATATTTTTTTAAGATTGATATTGCTTGTTTTTCAGTTATGTCTTCATGTATGAACCTATGTGCTTTTTTTAAGATGTCTTTATTTCTTTTATGGGAAAATAGTTTTTGTGCTTGAAGATAAGTGCACCATTTATACTGTTCAATCTCAGTTTTACAAATAACGATCTCAGTTTCTTTTTTTAATTCCGAAAGAAAGAATGTCACAGTTTTATTAACCTTATTTGAATATGATGGTTGATAATTGCTTACTTCTTCAAAACCACGAATAAATTTGTTTATTTTAATCCCTGTTTCTTCAAACAGTTCTCTTCTTGCAGTTGTTTTGATTGGTTCTTTTTTATCCTGGTGTCCTTTAGAGAAACTCCAATGCCCACCGAATCTTTTTAAATTTTTGATAAGGAAATATTTAGTTTTATTAGATTCTTTCTTGAATACTATAACGCCACCACCAAAAACTTGTTTCATTTAACTATGTATTTCAATAGGTATATTTATATATTTTGATTGTTTATTTTGAGACTATGAGTTTAAAAAGAGGAATGGCCCCATTAGAGGCAACGTTGTTATTAATTTCTTTTGCAGTAGCGTTAGGGGTGGTAATCATGAATTTTGGTAGAGCTCAAGTTGATTTAGAATCTCATTGTACAATAGATATTAATTTAGAATTTTCTGAGATTGCTGGTGAAAGAGAGGTTTGTTTTGATAGTGAAAAGAATGACCTTTATTTTGTAGTAGAAAATGGGATAAATATTGATGTTGGGAAATTAAAAGTTAACATTATTGGTGAAAAAAGAGCTGAAAGTTACGATTTGGAAGATGCTCAGATTCTCAAGGCAGGGACTTATTTAACTCATTTAGGGTATAATGAAGAATTGAGTGGTGGTATAAAACAATTAAAAATCATACCAGTGATCGATATGTTTGAAGAAGAAGAAATTTGTTCTGAAAAAGCGTTAGTAATTGAAGATATTAAGGCCTGTTGATTATTATTTGTTATTTCTCTTGTTTTTAGTAAAGTTTATAATTCTACTTAATTAATAAAATGGAATAATTATGGAAATGGAGATCTTTTTTGGAAAATCAGTGGATGAAAATGCTGGGAGATATTATGACTCTGCTAAAAAGTCTAAGAAAAAACTTGAAGGAGCAAAAGAAGCATTAGAGATTAGTAAGAAAAAACTTCAATTAATTCTTAAACAAGAAGAAAAGTTCTTGGTAGAAGAAGAAAAGAAGAAAGTCAAAGCAGCACGTAAAAAAGAATGGTACGAAAAGTTTCATTATTTCTTTTCTTCAGAAGGTTTTCTTTGTATTGGTGGTAAAGATGCAACTTCTAATGAGATTATAATTAAAAAACATCTTGAGAAAGAAGATTTAGTGTTTCATACAGATATGGCTGGGAGTCCATTTTTTATTGTTAAGGATGGTCAAAATTCTGGGGAGATCACTAGGGAAGAAACAGCTTTAGCAGTAGCTGTTTATTCAAAAGCTTGGAAATTGGGTCATGGAACCGCGGATGTTTTTTACGTTAAACCAGAACAAGTTAGTAAAGAGTCTAGATCTGGTGAGAATTTAGCGAAAGGTAGTTTTATGATTTATGGTAAAACCACATATATCAGACCAAATTTAGTATATTATGTTGGCTTGGTGGGAGAAGAAGTAATCGGTGGCGCTTTAAGTGTGGTATCTGGTAAAACTAAAAATTATGTGAAACTGATCCCTGGTAGAGAGAAGAAGTCTAAATTAG
>CAYMTF010000091.1:0-3916 GCA_964393295.1 uncultured Methanosarcinales archaeon
CTTTTTTAGATAATCCAAAAGAATAATAATCTTTCAATCCTTGAATCAAATCTTTTGCTTTAATTCTTGTTTTTTTCATCTGAGAAAAATAAATAGATCTATTTAAACATCTAAATCAGTTACTTCTTTAGCATGTTTCTCAATAAACGCTCTTCTAGGAGCAACTTCATCACCCATTAAAACAGTAAAAATTCTATCTGCTTCAACAGCATCTTCAACAGTAACACTTCTTAACATTCTTACTTCCGGGTCCATTGTTGTATCCCATAACTGTTGAGGATTCATTTCCCCTAAACCTTTATACCTTTGAATTTGTACATTCTCACCAAGTTGACCAATCATTTGTTCTTTCTCACGATCACTATAAACATACTGGATTCTTTTACCACGTTGTAATTTGTATAAAGGAGGCATAGCGATATAGATATTACCATTATCTACTAACTCTTTCATATACCTGTAAAAGAATGTTAATAATAAAGTCATAATATGTGAACCGTCGACATCTGCATCAGTCATAATGATTACTTTACTATAACGTAACTTTTCTGCATTAAATTCTTCGCCAATACTAGTCCCAATTGCAGTAATTAAAGCTAAAATTTCTTTATTCTCAAGAACTTTATTAATCCTGGACTTCTCTACATTCAAGATTTTACCACGTAATGGTAAAATTGCTTGAAATTCTCTGTTACGTCCTTGCTTGGCACTTCCACCAGCAGAATCACCTTCTACAATATATAACTCACAATTGTTTGGGTCCTTATTTGAACAATCTGCCAATTTACCAGGAAGACCAGAACCATCTAAAACACTTTTACGCCTAGTTAATTCTCTTGCTTTACGTGCTGCTTCTCTTGCTCTAGCAGCATCAAGACTTTTTTGAACAATAGTTTTTATCTCATTAGGGTTCTCATCAAAAAATGTTTTTAGATGATCACTAGTAAGTGCACTCACAATGCTAAAAACTTCACTATTACCTAATTTAGTTTTAGTTTGACCTTCAAATAAAGGTTCCATCACTTTTACGGAGATTATAGCAGTCAAACCTTCTTTAATATCCTCACCAGTAAACCTAATATCACTCTTACCTTTAGTGATTTGTTTTGCAAAACTATTTAACACCCTAGTTAATGAAGATTTAAAACCAGTCAAATGAGTTCCACCTTCAATAGTATTAATGTTATTTACAAATGAGAATGTGTTCTCCTGATAACTATTATTGTATCTAAAAGCGATCTCAACATCAACATCATCTTTTTCTTTATGGAAATATATAGTCTTATTAAGTGGAGTTTTGTTCTCATCAAGATAAGAAATAAACTCAGTGATTCCATTCTCATATCTGAAGATGTCTTCTCTTAACTCTTCTTCCCTTTCATCGATAAGAACGATTTTTATACCTTTATTCAAAAATGCAAGCTCTCTTAATCTTTTAGCTAATATATCATAATGATATATTGTTTCTGTAAAAATTTCTGAATCTGGTCTGAATCTAACAGAAGTTCCAGTCTCAGTAGTGTCACCCATAACCTGTAATTCACTTAATGGCTTACCACGTGAATAATTTTGACAATAAACTTTACCATTTCTTTGAATTGAAATCCTTAATTTGACAGATAAAGCATTAACCACACTTACACCAACACCGTGTAAACCACCAGAGACTTTGTAAGTATCCTTATCAAATTTACCACCAGCATGAAGTTTTGTTAAAGCTACTTGAACTGCAGGGATACCAAATTTAGGGTGAATATCTGTCGGGATTCCTCTCCCATTATCAATAACAGTGACCGAATTATCTTTATGAATTGTTACCTTAATATCAGAACAATGACCGGCCATAGCTTCATCAATAGAATTGTCGACAACCTCATAAACTAAATGATGTAACCCCCTTAATGAAGTGTCTCCAATATACATCCCAGGACGTTTTCTAACAGCTTCTAATCCCTCCAAAACTGTGATATTACTTGCACCATAATCATTATTTTGTTGTTCTGTCATTTTTAAAATTTTTAACCTCGATGGACCAATTATTTAATCATAATTTAATTATTGAAAACTCAACATTATCGTCTATAAATGGATATAATTTAGAGGTTATTTTGGTTTATAAAGTTATTGGTTTTGTAACTCAATTTAACC
This sequence comes from uncultured Methanosarcinales archaeon, assembly GCA_964393295.1. Lineage (GTDB taxonomy): Archaea > Nanobdellota > Nanobdellia > Woesearchaeales > GW2011-AR9 > CAYFJV01. The sequence continues at coordinate 2,149 of CAYMTF010000091.1, forward strand.
CCTACTATAAGAACTAAACACCTTTTTTATAAATCCCAAAAATCAAATTTTCTTTAATAATTATCTCCTCAATTAATTTAAACTCAAATCTAGAAATTGTTTTAATAGAAAGCTCATTCTTCCAAGGTTTATGCGCTATAGCACCATAAACAATAATGTCTTCAACATCATCAAGAAATGAAATTAAAAGATTCTTAGCAAAACCTTTTTTTCGAAATTCTTTTTTGATAACAATTAAATCGCAATAAACAAAATTATTTTTAGAGTGATTTTTTAACAAATAAGATATGATCTCATCTCCTTTAAAATCGTGCTTTTTTAAAAATTTGAGATCATAAGCTGATAAAAAACCAGCAATAGACTCTTCATCCTCGATTAAATAAGAAAATTTATTATTTACTAATTTGTCCATCCACCAATCAACAGAATTAGGAGAATATTCTAATAATCCCGAGAGCGTATTTGAATCTCTAGAGACTAAATTATCATTTACTAATTCAATTATAGCACTAACGTCCCCTTTATTTATTGGTCTAATACGCAAACATAATCACCATAAGGTTATATGATTAAAAAGTATTTAAAATTATTGGAGAATAAGAATAATTAGACTTCATCAGTTCTCCAACGAGAATCTACATCCATGACTTTTCCTTCATCTTTCCTTAAGAAACCTTCCCAAGCAATCATAACCCCTTGGTCACCTGCTAAATCCATTGGGACATTATAAAATTTAGCTCCTCTCTCTTCACACATGATTTTTAACATATTGCAAAACCTTTTATTAGCTCCAACACCACCTACAAGGATTAATTCTTCCTTTTCTGTATGTGCCATTGCACGTTCGACCACTTCCGTAAGCATTGCAAAACAAGTTTCCTGTATAGAAAAGCATAAATCTTCTTTAGTTGCTTGTTTTCTCTCATATAACTGGTGACATTTAGTCAAAATTCCAGAAAACGAAATATCCATCCCTTTCACAGCATAAGGTAATTCCACATAATCCCCTTCTTTTGCAATCTGTTCAATTTTAGCTCCAGCGGGGAAACCTAAATTCAAAATTCTTCCAAATTTATCCAACATATTTCCTAATCCAATATCTAATGTTTCACCAATAATACGGTATTTATCACCATCAGAAACAATTATTTGGGTATTAACACCAGAAACGTACAAATAGGCAGGGTTGCTTGCTTTATTGATTATTTTACCAATACTCAAATGAGCAGCACAATGATTCACTGGAATTAATTTTTTATCATATTTTGTAGATAATTCCTTTGCTTTATGGTAACCTTCCCATAATACTGGATCCAAACCAGGGCCTGCAGAGTAAGAAATCAGATCTAAATCAACAAATGATACATTTGCTTCCTTCATTGCTTTAGATATTACTGAATCAGCCAACTCTTTATGATGTAAAGCAATCTGGTCAGGGATCATACCAATATCTTTAGATGTGTAACTATCCCTTACATCAGCTAATATTTTGATACTATTATCTTCTGCTTTGATTATTCCAACACCAAAAGTGTGAGCAGTAGATTCTATCCCTAAAACTATCATATTGTATCAAAGAAAACACCTGATTTAAAAAATTAATTGAAAAAATAGAAAATTTTACTTACTACTAGAAGCCTGCCTTTCAAGATCTCTCTTTTTAGAAATACCAGCACTCTTAGGGTTACATTCTGAAGCATTTAAAATCTCATCAGCTAATGCATTAATAATAGAAGTTTTTTTATTAAAAGATTTAGTATAAGCTCCT
>CAYMTF010000092.1:0-3657 GCA_964393295.1 uncultured Methanosarcinales archaeon
AGGAACAAAAAAAACAGTTAACTCCTTTAAGGCATAGTCATTTAGATATGGATCATCTTGATGACATCTTGAAACATACAAAAACTTCTAAATATATTAATAAGGATGTTATTCAAGATATTGGAGAAGCTGTTAATCTATTAGATCTATACAAGCGAGATGGATCCGTAGATAAAAAAAGCGTTAAAGATTATGGATTAGATAACCTTCTAACAAAAGGCGCTAAGGATGAACTTAAAGCCATGAAAGATAATTATAAGAAAGCTGCTTAATTAAAAAAAAATAGCCAGGAGGAAAAGAGGTAGGAACTCCTGGCTAAAATGGTTTTATATTTTTTCTGTTTAAAAATAAAAAAATAGAGGATTATTCCTCTTCCTCATCTGATTCTTTTTCATCTTCATCAAGATCATCTTTTTCATGCAAATCTTTCATCATGCTGAAAGCTTCTCGCAAAATTTCTTTAGCTTCTTTGATCACTTCTCTTGCTTTAGTATGAAGTTCATGGACCTCTTTGGCTAATTCATCCATATTATTAACTGAAGTAGTATCTGCATACAACTCTTTTGCCTCTTCATAATATTTATTAGCTTCAGCAACTTTTTCATCAAATTGTTCAGATAATTCTAATAATTCTTCAACGTCATAACCTTTCTCATCTAAATCTGAAATTTTAGTACTTAAACGCTCTGAGGTTATATCTAAATTACCAAACATACCTTCCAATCTTGAATTAACTAATTTTCCTACTGACAATTTGAAAGCTGGTCTAGCTTCTTTCCAAGCAGTTTTAAGATCTTTAATAGCTTCCCTAATTTCTTTGGTAGTAGATTCTTCATTTAATTCCTCTATAGCAGCAACAGCGTCTTCAATATTAGCACTTTTTTCTTCTATATCGGTTAAGATCTCTTCCTTAGTTTCATCATCTAGATCTTCAGAACTTTCAATTTTATCCTCTAATTTTTCTAAAGCAGATAAAACCATGTTAGCAGTACTAATTAAGTGTTCTTTGATTTGAACCCTAATCTCTAACCTTTTATCTTCGCAATCTTCGCCTGAATCTTTACACTCAATTAAGTCACTTCTAAGATCCCTTAATTCTGTTTTCTGTTCTTGAAAAGATTCTCTAGATTTGATGTAGTTATCTTTCAAGACCTTGTAATCTTTTCTCGCATCTTTCAAGTTAGATTTAATCCCTTTGATCATTTCTGCTCTTCTTTCCCTAACTTCTTGATCATATTCAGTAACTTCTTCAATATTTTCATCAGTTACTTCTTCTAATTCTTTAACTTCTTCAGTTTCAGTATTTTCTTCAGTAACTTCTTCTAAATCTTTAACTTCTTCAACTTCAGTTTTTTCTTCAATTTCTTCTTCTAAATCTTTAACTTCTTCAGTTTTAGTATTTTCATCAGTTATTTCTTCTAAATCTTTAACTTCTTCAGTTTCAGTATTTTCATCAGTAACTTCTATCAATTCAACAGAATCTGTTTTAATTACAGATTCTTCAACTGTGTGGTCATGGTCAGCTAAAGCTGCAGGTAATATGCTTATTACAAACATTGCAACTATGAAAAGAGCCATTAATTTGTTCATTTTTGTTTTCATTTTATTTTTTTAACACCTCGTTAGTATTAGTTTAATTTTTGGAAATGTTCAATTTCCATGTGAATTAGATTTGCTAAATTCTTTTTAAACATACTTTGAGTTTCAATTCTAAAGAACCCAATTATGGTCGTTTAAAGGTTAAAGAAACTTTATATTGTGGTCAATAGATCCAGAACAACTATTTTGATTGATTCTAATCTGATAAGTATTAAATTTTTGCTTAATTATCATAAAGAATTGTAAAGGTGATATTTTTTATTATTAAAAAAAAGGAATAAAATAGGTATAAAAAACAATAAATTATATAAATCAGTTAATAATATAGATATCTAAAAGGTGATGGGTCTATAGGTGCCCAATGATTAAAAATAGATTATTCTTATCATTAATTTTATTAGTTCTACTTTCAGTATTTTCTCAAGCAGTAACTCTGGAAGGCCAAATTTATGATTATCAACTTAATGAGTTGGATAATGTATTAGTAGAAATTGATACAGTACCAAGCCAACAATTCTTATCAAAAGACGGTTCTTATTCTTTCGAATTAGATGAAGGGGAATATACCTTAAAAGCTAGTAAAACTAACTTAATAGCTGAAGATAACATTGTAATAGAATCAAATAATGATAATAAGTTTCTTCATGATTTATTCTTATTTCCTGATCTTAATGATGAAGATGATCTTTGGGATGATTTAAGCGATATTGAATCTGACGAAGAGCCAGAAGTAGTTGTTGAGAATAAAGATAGAACTTGGGCTTATGTTGTAGCAGTAATCATTTTCATTATAGCATTGGTTAGGATTAGAAAAGCTAAGCAAGAATATAAAGGTGGTAAAAAAGAGTCTGATAAAGAGATTACTACTATTAGAATTGAAGTTGACAAAGATGAAAAACCTTCTGAGAACAAAACTGAACTTGCTAAAGAGGCTGAAGAAAGAAGTAAAATTGTTGAAGAAGTAAAAAAAGAGATTAAAAAGTTCACAAAGGAAGAAGCTTTGTCTAGCATAGAACAAGAACAACCTGGTTATATTGACCGAACTTTAGATATTATTAGAAAACATGATGGTAGAATCACTCAGAAAGAATTAAGAAAAGAATTGATAGAAATTTCTGAATCAAAAGTTAGTTTAATCTTGACTGAATTAGAACATACAAATAAGATTGAAAAAGTTAAACGTGGAAGAGGTAACGTTATACTTTTGAAAGAAAATTTGAAGGAATGATGTTTATTGATTTACCATCTACCTTGATGAGAAAACATGTATAGTCCCATTTTTGTTCTCTTTTTATTACCACCATGGTAGGTGAGATGTTGAAATTCAAGTTCTTTCTCTTCTGCCCATTCTCTTAAGCGGTCTACTTGTTGATCTTTTCTTCCGAAATGATTTCTATATCTGCTTTGTGCAAATCCACCATCCATTAAGGTTAATGCAATTAAACCATTCTCTTTAAACTGTTGATGTGCTAAATCTAATTGTCTGATGCTTGTTGGTGCTAATTGTCCTAACCAATCTAAGAAGATCAAATCAAATTGTTTGTCTGTTTCTATTAAAGAATCTTCTGCATCATTCATTTGAATTTCTAACCTACTTAATGAAGAACCGTTAAGATATTTGTCTAATGACTTTACGTTTTTAATCTGATTCATTAATTCGTACGCTCTTTCATCCCTTTCAACAACTAGTGACCTGGAAGCATCAATGTTTAAAAATCTGGCAAATTCGAAGTAACTACCAAAACTTGGTCCTTCCAAACCAAAGTAAGAGATTGATTGGTCTTGAAATTGATGCCTGGCTTCTCCTGATAAAATTTCTCTAACTGTGTTCTTTTCACCGATAGTGAAACCGAAAAAACCTTTGTCAGAAAAATCTAAACCGTGATCTGTTAAAGAAGCTCTAATCTGTTGTGCACTGTATTTTCCTTCAAAACGGTCTTTCCTTAAATGTAAATTGTTCTCATCTAATGATGCTTTGATCGCTTTTTTATGGTCTTTTAACCTTGAGAAATCTTTGTCGTGTTTTATCAAATCTAGCACTGCAGATGAAGGAGAATT
>CAYMTF010000093.1:0-3632 GCA_964393295.1 uncultured Methanosarcinales archaeon
GAGAACCATGGAGATTTATTAGACGAAAATAAATCATTAAAAACAAGAATTTTAGAACTAGAAGAACAAGATGAAAAATGGATTAAAGAATATGCCGAATTAAAAAGTGGATTTAATGATATCAACAACAGATATCAAAATTCAAATGAACAATTTGAAAGTTTGTATTCTCAGAAAGTAAATTTAGAAGAACAAATTGGCGAACTACAAATAGAAAATGCTAATTTAGAAAATGAATCATTAAACCATAATGGAGATTTAGTCAAATTAGAAAAACAATTAGAAAAAACAAAAGATAAATTATTTGATACGTCATTAGAAAATGAATCATTAAGATATGATGCAATCGCAGTAGTTGAACCTAAAATAAAAGTTAAGAATAGAGTATATGGCCTTTTAGCAGGAATAACTTTATCTGTAGCAGCTATGGTTGGTTATAACTCAATTAATTCCAGTGTTGAATCTCAAAATATAGCTCAACAAGAAGTAGTATCTGTTGATCCGGCTATTGAGTATCAAAGAGAAATCAACATAATTAAGACAGATTTGATTACTGAACAGACTAGTTGTGATACTGCAAGAGAAAACTTTCAAAATGCAGAAAGACTTTGTCCTGATATGACTGATTGTCAAGACATAAGAAATAGAACTAGTAAATTCCTAGATGATTTTTGTAATTAATTTTTTAAATTTTAATTAGAAAAGTTTTTATTTTAATCACTAAACTTACTACTATGTTTCCGAACTTAACTGAAATAAAAAAGATAAGAACTTTAAATAATATTAGTCAGAAAGAATTAGCTTATTTGTCTGGTGAATCTCAATCTTTAATAACTAAAGTTTAATCAGGTAAAATATAACCAACTTATTCTAAAACAAAAAAATTTTTGAAGCTTTAAGTAAATTATCTAATAAAGAGAGAATTACTGCTAAAGAGATTATGAATAAAAATATCATCTATATCTCTTCAAATGATTCAATTGAATCAGTAATTACTTTAATGAAAAAAGAAGGGATTTCTCAATTACCTGTAAAAGATAAAGAATTAATCGTTGGCACTATCAATGAGAAAATAATCTTAAACAATTTAGTTAAATTTAAAGAAAAAATTTATTCAAAATCAGTAAAGGAGATCATGGACGATTGTCCACCTATAGTTACAATTAACACTTCTCGTTCAATTATTCTTGAACTTCTTAAAGAGAATCAATTAATTTTATTATCAGAAAGAGGGGAGATAGTAGGCTTATTATCAAAATCAGATGTTTTAGATTGTTTATAGATTAAATTGTTCTTCTATTCCTTAAAACTTCTCTTTCAATCTTACCATCTTTAATTGTTGCAATTTCTATGTCTCCACCATTAAGACCATTAGTTGCATAAAGAACTGATCCAAAATTATTATTTGCTAAGGAATAACTTGACATTATATTTTGTTGAGTCCTAGTAGTTAAACTGTCAAACCCTTCAATTCTAGACAACCTCTCTTTTTTAAGCTCTAGGATTCTTTCAGCTCTATTCTGATTAGGATTAATTACAAAATAATTCTCCCCTTCATTGATTATAGATGTTGTTTCTTCTGAATTGTTTTCAGTGATTGTTCTTGCCTTATGATATGTTTCTAATGATAAATCGTTATCATGCAAGATCTCACTGATCTCATCAGTATCTAGAGAGGTTATACTTGCATGAGTTATTTGTTGTTGATTTGTAGGAAGTAATACATCTGAACCTAAAGTATTTCCTTGTTCAGTTCCATTCCCGTTACTTTGTTGACTACTTCTATTATTAATTAAATTATCAAACTCTCTCATATGATACTCTTGAAATTCTTGTTCTGCAGTAATCTGTTGATCAAGGTGTTCTAACTCATTTTGACCTAACACAGCACCAGTTGATGTGCCAATCATAGTTCCTAACAAAGCCGCTCCAGCTATTCTCTTAAGTGTATTCCCTGCTTTATTTTTTTGTGGTTTATTATTATCCTCAAGTTTGAATTCTCTACAATTGTCACCTTCGAATAAAGTTTTATTATCCTCATGGATTTGAATTTTGATCCCAAGTTTAGACTCATAATTTCCGATTACATTTTCAATTAAATCAATTCTTTTTTTCCTGCTAAACCAAGATTTTTTTCCATCGAAAATAGTTCTCCAATTCTGGTCTTCTGATAACTGTTTTAAAAGTAATATATATTCTGATGCAATCTCCCTCTCAACCATACCAGTGAAAGCTAAGTTTTCTTCGATCTTTGTTTCTAAATATTTCTCTGGATTTTTTTCTTTAGTCATCTCACTAAACCAGATTTTAGTTTTAAACTCAGCTTGTTTTTTCTTAGAATTTATAATCTCTTGAACTCTCGGACTAAAAAGTGATGTGTCTTTTTCTATAGGAACACTTCTATTTGGAAATGGAATAACCTCACATTCATATTGCTTCACTTGCTCTTCTAAATCTAATACTTCACCCTCATATTCTTTCTTCTTGAAACTATATTCTTGTTTCTGAAAATTTTTAACAGGTAAAACTACTTCACTTTCATAAGTTTTAACCTCAATATTATTTTTAGATGTATCTCTGATATAATCAGAAGTTTTGGTTAACTGTTCTAAGACTAATCCTTGGTTTTTAATTCTTTTATTCTTACTTACTTTGTTTTGTATTGTTGAATAAACAGTTTGTAACTCATCAAAAGGATCATTATTATTCTCTCCACCATTTTCTACTGAGATATAATCATCAATTGTAAGATATTTTTTTAAGATTAAATCTACATTTTTAGCCCTATTTTCCCATGACCAGTTTCTTGAGAAATCATTTACTAATGAAAATTGACTTGAATATTTATTTTTTATATTCTTAACTGACATCCCAGTTGTGATATCTTCAATTATATCCTTAATAGAATAATTATATTCTTCTTGATTAACTAGTTCATCTATATTTTGATAGGTTTTATTTTCCATTTATTTTAAGTGTAGTATTTTTATTTAGTTTAATCACTCTATAGTGGCGCTATTTTATAAATATTTCTAGTTTTTATAAAGGTAAATAATTTTAAAAAAATTAACTATTAATAACAAGAGGTAATTTTAGTAATTAATATAAACTTCAAAATATTCCTTACATAACATGAATGAGGTATTTATTTCAATTTTATGTGCAGTAATATTCGCACAAGGGTTAAAAATAATATTAAGACTATCTGATGGGATAAAATTTTCTAGAAAAGATTTTTTTGTTACTGGTGGTATGCCTAGTGGTCATTCTGCATTAGTTGTTTCTTTATCAACAAGTATATTCCTTAACGAGGGGATTACTTCTTTATTCGCATTTAGTTTAGTTTTTATGTTAATTGTATTGAGAGATGCTTCTGGAGTAAGGTTGTCTGTTGGAACAGAAGGAGATTTAATCAAAAAATTAATTAAAAAACATAACATGAAAGATAAATTTGAATTCTCCAGAGGTCACACCCCATTAGAGGTATTAATTGGATCATTAATTGGTTTTATTAGTGCATTTGGTGTATATCTAATATATTAACTAAAAATCAGTTAATTTTTTTTCATTAGAATAAAATAATAAAGTACTATTACCATCTTTTCCATGAGTTTTCTCTGTAGAAATAAATT
>CAYMTF010000094.1:0-3533 GCA_964393295.1 uncultured Methanosarcinales archaeon
GATTTGCGTTAAGCAAAAAATTATGCGGAGTGCGAGATTTGAACACGCGACCTCTGGCTAACCTTGAGAAGGTTCCTTTGATTAGAACACCGCCATATAAGACCAGCGCTCTAGACCAGACTGAGCTACAGGCCCACCCTGGATTAAGGATTAACTAAACAGTTTTTAAAGATTTCTTTTAATTATGATAAATATAAGATTTATTAAAAGGTCACTTTTTCTTGAAAAATGAGCTTTTTTTATAAATAAAGGATTATTTTAGGTGTATTAACTGGTTAATTAAGACAAAAGTATATAAACTCTAAAGATGTATTTAAATTTGATAAAATAGTTACCTAAAAAATATATTAATCTGAAAATGAACCTCAATCAAATTAAAAAACTTATGGAGAGGAAAAAAAATTCCCAAAAAGGAGAAAATGGGAATGCTTTAATCATAGGTGGTTCTAATGATTTAACAACAGCACCAGCAATAGCTGGATTATCAGCATTGAGAGCAGGATGTGACCTGGTTACAATAGCTGCGCCGGAAAAGGTTGCTTGGGCAATAAATCAGATCTCATTAGACTTAATTACCCATAAAGTACCTGGGACAAACCTTAATATAAAAAATGCAAAAGAATTAGGAAGGTTATCAGACCGATATGATGCAGTATTATTAGGAAATGGGTTAACAAAAAATTCTGAGAAATTTTGTCAAACTTTCTTAAAAAAATCTCAAATAATAAAAATTATTGATGGGGAAGCTTTAAGAGCACTGTCATTCAAAGAATTCAAAGATACAATAGTAACACCTAATGAAGATGAACTTAAAGTTATGTTGAGTAATAGTAACAAAGAATTCTTATTACCAAAATTAGAATCTTCTAATGCCAAAGAAAAAGCAGAAGTTTTACAGGGGAATTTACGTTATTTTTTACATAATAATAATATTTTAGTTCTAAAAGGTGCCACAGACATAATTATATCTAGAAATAAGATCGCTTTTAATCGTACTGGTAATCAAGGTATGACTAAAAATAGCACTGGTGATATCTTATCTGGGCTAATATTAGGATTTCTTGTTAAAACAAAAGAGATGTTTAAAAGTGCAGTAGCAGCATCATACATTAATGGACATTTTGGAGATTTATTACTTAAGAAAAAAAAAGGATATTCGTTTATTGCTTCAGATATATTGGATGATTTGACAGAGTTAGAAGCAAAAATAAACAAAATGAATAAACCTTCATCAGTCAAGAAAAAGAAGATCAAAACTGTTAAAAAAAAGAAAACAAGTACTAAAAAAGTCGGTAAAAAAAAATCTCCAATAAAGAAGAAAAAAGTTTCTAAAAAAAAGAGCTAATCACTTATTCGGCATCTTTCATCTCTTTCAAGACATGTTTAATTGCTTCATCAATCTTGTCTGCAAAAAGAGTAATTCCACCAACAGTTCGATGACCTCCGCCACTTCCTTCTCCAAATTTTACTGCAACATTTTTACAGAGTTTACCAATATCAATTTTACACCTATCTTTATGGAAGATATTACACCCTACTCCCATTCTTGCAATGTTTTCTTCATCTTTTAAAACTTTAATATTAATACCATAACTAGCCTCTGGAAACTTTAAATACACATAAAAACGATCAACTACACCTTTAGAATATTCAACTTTACGGTTATCTTGGATTACACATTTAACAGACTCATCTAAATAAACATAAGTATCAATATGTGTACGCCAATCCTCAAACCCGCGCATTTGTGCCTCATTAAATAACAAAGGTTGTAAATTCTTAAACATTTCAATATCAACAGGAGTTTCTCCAAGTTCAGTACAGAGCAATGAATTGAACAAAATATCATTCAAATACCTATCCCTAGTTCTGTAAATATTACCCAAAAAATGTACACGTTGTAACATGGAGGGATCATTATAATTTTCTTGACGATAATAGACCTTTTTAATCTCCTCAACAGAATAATCAGCTGAATCCATTTTGTCTATAGCTAATTTGAAAATCTGCAAATTATTTGAGATCTTTAATCCTTGTTCTTCTGCAATGTTAATCAATAAACCAGAATTACTGGGGTCTTCTCTCCAATAATGATTCTTTGGGAGAGAATCTAAATTATCCGGTTTAGCACTTAAATGATGGTCACACCAAAAAAAAACTTTATGTTTTGGTAATGGTAGATCTAATACTATATCCCCTTCCTTGATTTCAATCAAGTCTGATTGAATATCACGAGGCATAGCACTAACTACCTCTAAATTTTTCATTTCCTCAGAATTTGGTTCATAACCCAACAATTTTGAGAAATACCTTTTGAATATGAATGCACTGCAAAAACCATCCGTACAATTTCCATGTGTAATTATTCTATGTTTCATAAACTCAAGATTGAGGGAGGGATTTATAAAACTTGTTTATTAGAAACGATATACTGAATTAAGAAACTTTCTCACCATAAATAAAAACATAACCCCAAATTAAACCCCTCTTCTTTTCAATAGTTACTTTGAATCCTGCTTGTTTAAACATACTGATCAATTTTTTCTCCTCAGAAATCCATGGCACATTAGGAATCAAATGGAAAAAGTTATCATAATCAACAAATACAACTTTACCACCTTTTTTTACTTTTTGACCAATATGTTTCAAAACTAAGTTAGGTTTTTGAACATAACTTAAAGTACCATTAGAAACAACTACGTCAACTTTAGGGAAATTTGATCCAGTATTATAATGATGTAAATAAGGATGGTGGAATAATTCTACATGTTTAAAATGTTTTAACCTTTTTGAAACGATCTTAATATTATGTTGAACAAAATCAGAAGCGTAAACTTTTCCACCAGGAAGAACACGTATTGCTAAACGTTTAGTTATTGTTCCGACACCACAACCATATTCTAATACTTTTTTCCCAGTAATATCCCCCAAAAGTACAAATATTTTTCTCTGTAAAGAAATTGGGTGGAAAATATTTTCAAAAAATGCCACTACAAAAGAAAGTTTTTCATTAACTTGTCTAATAGCCTTCTGATCATAATACATTTCCAGAGTTAAATATACTGGGATACCCAAAACTATTAGAGAGATTGCTAAATTAAAAATATCTAAGGCGCCATGAGTTTCTACTAACCACATATATATCAAGAAAATTAGAAATATTGAGATTATAATTGGACCAACCTTCCCAAAAGGCGCAGTGTAATACCTTTTTTGATTAGGTTTTTTGTATCTTAAAATAACTAAACTAAGTAAAACAAAAGAATACATTACCAATACCATGGGGACTAATAGATGTAATAAAGTAGTATAAGACCCTGAACCAACAACAACCAAGATTGTTGAAAGAACCGTTTGAAATAAAATAGCCACGTGAGGTGTTTTGTTTTTAGGATGAATCTTAGCAAACTGTGTAAGGAACAGTTTGTCTTTAGCCATTGCTAGGAGAAGTCTTGGTGCACTAACTATCCAACCAGCAACAGAACCAATAATTGCAAGATAAACTAATATTATATAGACATCAACAGATTGGT
>CAYMTF010000095.1:0-576 GCA_964393295.1 uncultured Methanosarcinales archaeon
AAGAAAGAAAGGGAATTTTATGAAAAAATTTCTTTATCACCAACTTATGGTTGATAAACAAAATAAATCTTTTTATAGTTTGTTTATTATTATTCTTTTTTATGACCAAAAAAATTCTGGAATTAAATATTGAGCATTTTGGGTATGGTTTAATTGAAAAGTTGAACACTTCTTTATCTGATGATTATACCTCTTTAGGTGGTGATAATAATTTACAAATTAACTCTGTCTCAAGATATAATTTGTCTGATGATGAAGTTCCTGTAATTGAAGGGACAGTTCCATTATATTCAGTGGAAGTTAATTTTGCAAAAGAGTTTGATGACAAATTCTTAATGGATGATAAGAATTGGATGAAATATTCATTTTTTAAAGAAAGAGGTACTGCAAGTCAATTAATGAGAACAGTAAGATCTAGGGCAAAAGCTTCTAAAGATTTCCCAGTAATATTTTTTTCATTGTATCAAAATTTGATCCCTGAAAATGAATTAAAACCAAAATTAATTGAATGGGCAAAACCATTATTTAATACAATAACAAAAGAAGAAATTTGTATTAATGGTGAAATTAAAAATG
>CAYMTF010000095.1:586-1683 GCA_964393295.1 uncultured Methanosarcinales archaeon
TTAATTAAATCAAGAAATTGGAATAATTGTCTTAAAAATGATTCAATAAGTTATCATGAAGGAGGTTTTGTAAGACAATTATATCTTTGTGATATTATTAAAAATTGGGACTATGAACCTTTTTGATTCCTTATAATAAAATCTCTATTTGAGGTCTGCTAGTTTTTAGAATTAATTTCTAAACCTTATCTTTTCAATAAACAAAAGTATTTAAACAAATCAGGTGATCATATTGATTAGATGTTGGGGAAAAGGGGTGTTTAGTTTAGGTGGAAAGTTATCTCTCTTTGGTTGAAAAAGTAATGAAAGATGGCATTTACAAAAGTAATCGTACAGGAATAAATGTACGATCTATTTCTGGGGGATTTTTTAAACATGATATGGCTGATGGATTCCCTTTATTAACAACAAAAAAAATACCTTATAGATTAATTTCTTCTGAATTAGAATTTTTTATTAAAGGAATAACTGATAAAAAATGGTTACAAGATCGTAACAATCATATTTGGGATGAATGGTGTAGTCCTTTAAAAGTTTCTTATGGTCATAATCAAGAAACAAAAGAAGCCATGATGAAAGAACGTGATCTTGGTCCGATTTATGGATTCCAATGGAGAAATTTCAATGCAGACTATTGTGGTTATGATCACGATTATTCTAATGATGGTGTTGATCAATTAGCAACGTTGGTTAATACTTTGAAAACAAACCCTAGTGATCGTAGAATGATTGTTTCTGCGTGGAATCCTCAACAAATTGATCAAATGGCGTTACCGCCATGTCATTACCAATTTCAAGTCTTAGTTAGGCAGAACAAATTGGACCTAATGTGGTCTCAGCGTTCAGTTGATACCATGTTGGGTCTACCTTTTAATATAGCAAGTTATGCCACTTTATTACATCTGTTAGCAAAAGAGTCTGGTTTAGAAGAAGGAGAATTAACAGGATTTTTAGGAGATGTTCATATTTATGAAAATCATGTTTCAGGAGCATTAAAACAGTTAGAAAGGGAACCGATGAGTTTGGCTACTATTGAAACAAATAAATTTGATTCTATTTTTGAATGGAAATATACCGATTCTAAAATTGTTGATTAT